>NZ_JBCGFB010000001.1:0-237420 GCF_038752175.1 Nocardia sp. No.11
CGCGTCGTCGCCGCGGCGCCGTCGACCGGGCTGCCGCTGTTCGCCGGCTGGCGCGCGATGCCGCTGCCCACCGACGGCCGCGCCGCCGCCCTGCAATTGACCCATGTGCTGCGGGAACTGCGCGGCGGCCTGCACCTGATCGCGGTGCTGGCCCAGGGGCTCACCCCGTTGCAGGCGATCCTGATCGCGGGATCCCCGGTGTCGGACGGTCCGACTCACGCGCGCATGCTCGGCTGGTCCGAACCGTTCGAGCCGATCACCGACGAGCACCGGGCCCGCTGGGATGCCGCGGAGACCTTGACCGACGAACTCGTCGCACCCTGCTTCGACGCCCTCGACGCGGCCGAACGCGACGAACTGGCCGCGTTGATGTCGGCCGCGCACACCGCCGCCCTGGTCCGTTAGGAACCGATCACGTCGCGACCGCGGCCCACGATCAGCGGGTCCGCGGTCGCGACGATCTCCGCGTCCTTGGTGTCGTACTCGAAGCGGTTGAGCACGTACCGCATCGCGTTGAGCCGGGCCCGCTTCTTGTCGTTGCTCTTGACCACGATCCACGGCGCGTGGTCGGTGTCGGTGTGCTCGAAGTTCTCTTCCTTGGCCGCCGTGTACTGCTCCCACTTGTCGAGCGAGGCCAGGTCCATCGGGGACAGTTTCCACTGCCGGACGGGGTCGACCTGGCGGATGGCGAAGCGGGTGCGCTGTTCCAGCGGCGACACCGAGAACCAGAACTTCACCAGGTCGATGCCGTCGTCGACGAGCATCTTCTCGAACAGCGGGGCCTGGCCAAGGAACCGCCGATGCTGTTCGGGCGTGCAGAAGCCCATCACCCGCTCCACACCGGCCCGGTTGTACCAGGACCGGTCGAACAGCACGATCTCCCCCGCTGCGGGCAGGTGCTCGACATACCGCTGGAAATACCACTGGGTGGATTCGCGGGCCGAGGGCTTCTCCAGCGCCACCACCCGAGCGCCGCGCGGATTCAGATGCTCCATGAACCGCTTGATGGTGCCGCCCTTGCCCGCGGCGTCACGGCCCTCGAAGACGATGACGATGCGCCGCCCGGTCGCCTTGATCCAGTTCTGCAGTTTCAGCAGCTCGATCTGCAGCAGCCGCTTGTCCAGCTCGTACTCGGTGCGCGACAGGCGTTCGTCGTAGGGGTAGCCCTCGCGCCAGGTGTCGACGATCAGCCCGCCGGGCGCGGTGAGCAGCACGGGATCGTCGTCGTCGCTGTCGTCGACGGTGAACGCCGTGGTGTCGGCGAGGTTCACAGCGGTGGCGAGATCGGCGATCTCGCTGACCTCGCGGGGGATCTGACGCGTCTCGACATCGGTCATCTCGCGGACGCTAAGCCACGAGCGTGACGGCGAGGTGAACGTGCGGTGTGGGACCGCGGCGCACCGGGTCGTGGCCGGGCCTTCGGCCCGCGTCGGTGGTGTGCGTGTCCTGGACGGAGCGACCCGCGGGTCGGGGCATACTGCGACCAGACCACACAGCGACCAGCGTGGCAGGGATGCCGCGCCGCGGAGAGGACGACGCCGATGTCCGACGGAGGTTCTTTCACCGACCAGTCCGCCGCTCCCGACGACGAGAGCGCGCCGGGCAGCCACATCATCCGGATCGCTTCCGTCGCGGCGCTGGGTGGATTGCTGTTCGGTTTCGACAGCGCGGTGATCAACGGCGCGGTGGCGGCGATCCAGGACGAATTCGGTGTCGACGACGCCGTTCTCGGCTTCGCCGTGGCCTCGGCGCTGCTCGGTGCCGCCGCGGGCGCGATGACGGCGGGCCGCATCGCCGACCGGATCGGCCGGATCAAGGTCATGAAGATCGCGGCCGTGCTGTTCTTCCTCAGCGCGGTCCTCACCGCGCTCGCGCCCAGCGTGTGGCTCCTGGTGATCGGGCGCATCATCGGCGGCCTCGGGGTCGGCGTCGCCTCGGTCATCGCCCCCGCCTACATCGCCGAGACCTCACCGGCCCGCATCCGCGGCAGGCTCGGCTCACTGCAGCAGCTCGCGATCGTGCTCGGCATCTTCCTGGCCCTGCTCGTGGACTATGTGCTCGCCGAGATCGCCGGCGGCGCGAGTGAGACGCTGTGGCTGGGTCTCGAGGCCTGGCGGTGGATGTTCCTGTCGATGATGGTGCCCGCGGTCGTCTACGGCGTGCTGGCCTCGACGATTCCGGAGTCCCCGCGGTATCTGGTGGCCACCCATCGCATCCCCGAGGCGCGCAAGGTGCTGGCGTTGCTGTTCGGTGAGAAGAACCTCGAACTGACCATCGGCCGGATCGAGGACAGCCTCAAGGGCGATGTGAAGCCGTCCTGGAAGGACCTGCGCCGCCCGGCGGGCGGGATCTATCCGATCGTCTGGGTCGGTCTGCTGCTGTCGGTGTTCCAGCAGGCGGTCGGCATCAACGTGATCTTCTACTACTCCAACGTGCTGTGGGAGGCCGTGGGATTCGAAGAGTCCCAGTCGTTCCAGATCAGCGTGTTCACCTCGGTGGTCAACATCGCCACCACCATCGTCGCGATCATGCTCATCGACCGGATCGGGCGCAGGCCGCTGCTGCTGGTCGGTTCGATCGGCATGACGGTCACCCTGGCGACGATGGCGGTGTGCTTCGGCACCGCCGACCAGGTGCCCAACTCCGAGGGCACCCTGGAGCCGCAGCTGACCGGGGCGAGCGGGCCGATCGCGCTGGTCGCGGCGAACCTGTTCGTGGTGTTCTTCGGCATGAGCTGGGGCCCGGTGGTGTGGGTGCTGCTCGGGGAGATGTTCCCGAACCGGATCCGTGGCGCCGCACTGTCGCTGGCGGCGGCGGGGCAGTGGGCCGCGAACTGGGCGATCACCGTGTCCTTTCCGAGCCTGAAGAGTTTCTCGCTCGGCTTCGCCTACGGCATGTACGCGGCGTTCGCGCTGCTGTCGTTGGTGTTCGTGGCGCGGTTCGTGCCCGAGACCAAGGGGATGTCGCTCGAGGACATGGATGCCGCGACCGGTGTCGGACGGCCCGCGTCGGCGGGCTGATCGCTAGGGCCGCACCATCTGCCGGTAGTCGGCCGGTGTCGCGCCGACCGTCTCCCGGAACGCGCGATGGAATCCGGATTCGCTGCCGAATCCGCAGGCGGCGGCGATCGCGCCCATCGACTGGTACCGCTCGCGCTGCAGCAGTTTCTTGGCGCGATCGATGCGCATCAGCTTGATGTGGTGGGCGATCCCGCCGCCACCGACGAGGCGGTAGAGCGTGCGCCGCGAGACCCCGCACGCCGAGGCGACCGTGTCGGCGCTGAGTTCGGGATCGCAGGCGTTGGCGCGCAGGAAGTCGAAGACCTGCTGCCGCAGCACCGCGGTGATCTCCTCGGGCTCGCTCTTGCGGCGGGCCGCGGTCGCCACGGCGGCACCGAACAGTCCGAGCGCGTGCGGGACCAGCGGCGCCGCCTGCGCCGGATCGGCGGCGACGAGGTCGAACAGGGCGGTGAAGCAGGAGATGACAGTCGGGGCGACGGTGCCGGGCCCGTAGGCCCTGGCGGTGAGCGAGCGGGTGTCGGCGACCGAGATCCGCCGCGTCGGCACCTGCACGACCAGTTCCTCGAAGGTGGAGGTCCAGGTCGCGGAATAGGGGCGGGTGCTGTCGAGGAAAACCAGAGTGCCGGGCTCGGCTGCGACGGTGCGGCCGTCCTGTTCGAGCACGGCGCTCCCGTCGAGGGTGATCACGCCCAGCACACAGTCCTCGGTGTCGGCGCTCAGGTCGACGTGGCGACGGCGCGCCCGCTGCGCGTCGGCGCGGACACGGGACAGGCCGACGGCGTTCTCCAAAGTGGCGTACTCGATGCGCGCGTGGTAATCGGCGGTGGTCATCGGGTCGACCTGCATACGGAAATACATCGCGCACACGCTGTCGCGCCAGAAGTCGAAAGCCTCCCTGGGGGAGACGCTCTCGGTGCTGAGCACCAGGGGGGACAACCGGTCGGGCATCGACCCAGTATCCATCGGGCAACCCAGGTTGTCCTCGGATGTCGATGACGGCCACGACCGCGAGCGTGCCGGTTCGGCGACCACCTCCGCGACGCTCGCCCATGCGCGGCGGCCACGCGGGCTCGCCCTCACGATGGCCTGCACTCGGGCCGCTACATCGTGGCGAACGCCCTTTTCGGTGAGTGCAGATTAACTGAACGTTCGTCCAAGTTGGCTGATTGTTCATGTAAACAGCACTGTTTCGGAAACTGTGCGGCCTAGGTTCGTGTCGCACCCTCACCCGATGCCCTCGGCGGTGCGCCGAGCGCCCGCCCAGCCGGAGATCACAGCGCATGCCTCTGTCCCTGTCCCGCGTCACCGCGCCCTGCGTCGGTTCCCTCACCGCGCTCACCGTGGCGGCCGGCATTCTGCTCGCGCCCGGCACCGCACGGGCGAGCACCGAGGACACCCTCGCGGCTACCCCGATCGGTGACGCGGCGGTGCTGTGCACCACGGGCGCGCCGACATTCGACGATGTGGTCACCGCGGCCGCGTCGGTCCTGCGCGGCATGGTCGGACCCGCGCAGCTGGCCGCCTACGACCAGCAGGTCGCCGGATTCCGCGCCGAAATCGCCGCTGTGCGAGTGCATCGGGACGGGCTGCCGATGCGGCCGGAGCGGGTGGGCACCCGACTCGCCGAGCTCGACGACCCGATCGTCACCTACCTTGTCAACGGACTCGACGCGGTGCGCACCGGCCGGATCGACCAGACGATGTCGGTCTCGCAGCTGACCGTCGACGACGCGATCGAAGTGTTCATCCTCGCGACCGGCATCGTGAAGATCCCGGCCAAGCTCGCCGCCGGGATGGCCCCCACAGTGGGGATCTTCCTGAAACCGATCGTCGGCGCCGCCTTCACCGGCACCAAGGCCCTGGCCCGGGCGGTACAGAATTCGATCGACGCGGGCTGCGTGGCCCCGAATGTCTACCCGCCGCTGGACCCGGCCTCGGTCGCGATCGAACCCGTCGACGTACCGCGACCGATCGAGGACCTGGCCGCCCTGGTCATGACCGCCGACGGCACCTGTACTCCGATCGCCGACCTGACCATCGCGGCTGTCGTCGAACGCTCGCGAACATTCCTGACCAGCGGCGCCGTACAGGTCGACAAGACCGCGGTCGACCAGGCCGCCGCGGACCTGCAGGTGTTCCTGGCGAGCAATCGGGTGGCCGAGGTGATGCTGATGCGCCGTTCCGACGAGCTCGGGCCGCTGGTGGAAGCCCTCGACCTGGGTCCGCTGACCTTCCTGGCCAACCTCGGCGCCGACGTCGCCGCGGGCACGGCCCTCGACACCGTGCCGCTGGCCCAGGTGCAGGTGGAGAACGCCTTCGACCTGGCCACCCTGACCCTCGACATCACCAGCCTGCTGTTCTCGGCCGGCACCTCCCTCGCCGGGTACGCGGGGGTCGCCGACGCGGTCCTCACGCCCCTGTCGATCGTGCAGAAGCTGGCCTTCGCGCCGACCGACTACGGCGCACCGATCGTGCGCGGCGTCATCCAGTCGATGTGCGCGGTGTAAGTTTCCAGCGATCCCAGACCAGAAGGTGAGCATCCACGTGTCGCACTCCATCCCGGGCTCCACCCCGGCCGGTATCGGCCGACGCGAAGTTCTGGCCGGCGCCGCGGGCGTCGTCGCCGGCATCACCCTCGTCGGGCTCACGCCCGCGGCGGCGGTCCCGGCCGAGGTGCCCAAGTTCGCGCCGGGCGCCGGGCGCACCGCCCGGATCCTGATCACCGGCGACGCGGGCACCGGCAGCCGCACCCAGTGGGCGGTCGCCGACGCGGCCCGCGCCTTTCACGCGCGCGAACCGTTCACGATGGCGGTCGGCCTCGGCGACAATATCTACGAGTCCGGTCCCGACGGACCCGACGACGTGCAATTCGCCACGAAGTTCGAGGATCCCAATGCGGGACTGGACTTTCCGTGGGCCATGGTCCTGGGCAACCACGACACCTCCGCGGTGTTCCCCGGCGACGGCGGCTGGCTGCTGCGCGGCAACCACGAGGTCGAATACCACGCGAGATCGCGTCGCTGGTGGATGCCGAGCCGCTATTACTCGGTGCGGGTGCCCGAGGAGAGCCCGGTGGTGGAGTTCTTCGTGCTCGACGTCAACCCGCTCGCGGCCTACATCCCGCCACTGCTCGACCCGTACTGGTCGGTGGACGGTCAGTACATGAACGAGCAGCGCGCCTGGCTGGACCGGGCGCTCGCGGAATCGACCGCGCCGTGGAAGATCGCCTGCACCCACCACCCCTACCTCAGCAACGGACCACACGGCGACGCGGGCAACTACGAGGGTCTGCCGATCGAGCCGATCAACGGCGTGCACGCCAAGCGATTCTTCGAAGACCATGTGCTGGGCAAGGTCTCGTTCCTGCTGTCCGGGCACGACCACACCCTCCAGGTGCTCGAACCGACCGCCGCGTCGAAGGGCACCCGCCAGATCGTCTCGGGCGCGGCGGGCAAGACGGCCGCCGGTCGTCCGGCGACGCCCAAGGATTCCGCGCATCCCGCGCTCTACGAGACCCAGCACGAACTGGGCTTCATGGTGATGGACCTGAGCCCCGAGAAGGTGACGCTGCGCGTGGTCACCGTCGATGCCGCCTCCGGTGTCGGCACCCAGGTGTTCGACCGTCGCCTGGCCTGAGCGCGGCCGGTCAGTGGCGTGGGCGTTGCTCGCGCCACTGCCGGGGGCTGGTGCCGTAGTGGCCGCGGAACCAGCGCGAGAAGTTGCTCACCGAGGAGAAACCGAGCAGATCGGCGACTGCGGTGAGGGAGTGGCGGCGGGTGGTGACCAGGCGTTCGGCCAGCGCGGCGCGGGTCTGGTCGACGATCGCGGTGAACGTGGTGTCGTCCTGGGCGAGCCTGCGGTGCACGGTGCGCCGGTCGACACCCAGACTGCGGGCCACCTGATCGACGGTGCAGCGTCCCGTCGGTAGCAGCAGTTCCACGAGTTCGCGGACCCGGTCGGTGACGGTGGCCTCCCGCGTCGGGGTCAGCGTGCCCACCAGCTGTTGGGTGTAGGTGCGCAGCAGCGGATCGGCCATGGCGTTCGGGGCGTCGAGATCGGTGCTGTAGGTGAGGATTCCGTCGAAATCCTGATCGAACTCCACGTGCGGACCGAACATCTTGACGTAGGTGGCGCGATCGCGCGGCGCGGGGTGGGAGAAGCAGACCTGTATCGGCCGCCACGTGGGCCCGGCGAAGCCGCGCAGCAGTCCGTGCAACACCCCGGTCGTGAGCTCGACGGCTTGGCGCACGGGCACCTGCCTGCCTACATCGACCGAGACCCGCAGCGTGGCTACGCCGTTGGCCTCGATGATCTCGGTGTGCAGCGCCTCGTTGTACATGTGCTCGTGGCGCGAGAGCAGCCGCAGCGCGCTGCGCACATCGGGCTCCTCGCGGATGACCAGGCTCAGCGGGCCGAGGTTGGCGAAGCGCCGCAGCTGCGCCAACCGCAGGCCGAAGTCTTCCCGACCGGATTCGGCGGCCGAGCGTTCCAGCAGTTCGGCCACGGCCTCGGCCGGCACCCAGCGATCCTGGGTGCCGAAACCGGCCGGGTCGAGGCCGCAGTCGCGGATCAGCCGCGCGGGCTCCAGCCCGAGCGATCGCGCCAGTTCGACGTAGTCGTTCAACGACGCGTACCGGGACAACGGCTTCACCGGACCACCTCCTCCAAGTCCCGAGATGAATAGTTTTCTGTCCCGTCAGGATAAGCATTGCGAGCCGGGCGTCCCTACTGTTATGTCCATCACACCGAAGGAGATGCAGTGGCACACGCAATTCGTTTCGCCGAGATCGGCGGCCCCGACGTCATGCGGTGGGAGACCACCGAGGTCGGCGATCCGGGGCCCGGCGAGGTCCGGCTCCGCCACGAGGCCGTGGGACTCAACTTCGCCGACACCTACTTCCGCACCGGGCTGTACCCCGCCGCCCTGCCCGCCGGACTCGGGGTCGAGGCCGCCGGCGTCATCGAGGCGGTCGGCCCCGGAGTCGCCGGGTTCGCGCCGGGGGACCGGGTCACCTACACCGGCAGCCCGCTCGGCGCCTACAGCACCGCCCGGGTCATGCCCGCCGAGCACCTGATCGCGCTGCCCGACGGCATCGCCTTCGACACCGCGGCCGCCACCACCATGCGCGGGCTCACCACCGCCTACCTGCTGCGGCGGATCCATCCGTTGCGGGCGGGCGACACCGTCCTGCTGCACGCCGCGGCGGGCGGAGTCGGCCAGCTGTTCACCCAGTGGGCCACGCTGCTCGGCGTCCAGGTGATCGGCACCGTCTCCAGCGAGGAGAAGGCGGCCGTCGCCCGCGCCAACGGCTGCGCGCACGTGGTGATCTACACCAGGGAAGACGTCGCGACCCGAGTGCGCGAGATCACCGACGGCGCGGGCGTTCCCGTGGTCTACGACAGCATCGGCAAGACCACCTACCAGTCCTCGCTGGACTCGCTGGCCCGGCGTGGCCTGCTGGTGTGCTTCGGCACCGCGTCGGGCCCGGTGCCGCCGATCGAGGCGATGCAGCTCGCCGTGAAGGGCTCGCTGTTCGTCACCCGGCCCGCCCTGGCCGACTACATCGCCGACCCGGCCGAACGCGCCGAACTCGCCGGCGAACTCTTCGACCACCTCACCGCGGGCCGCCTGCGCGTCGAGATCAACCAGCGCTACGAGCTCGCCGACGCCGTGCGGGCCCACCGCGACCTCGAAGCCGGCCGCAGCGTCGGCGCGTCGGTGTTCACGCTCTGACGCGTCCACCGGAAAGGAACCAGCCATGACCGTCCGTACCGCCCTGCACGCGGTGCCGCTGACCGCGACCATCGGTGCCGAACTGCACGGGGTGAACCTCGCCGAGGTCGCCGCCGACGACGCCCTGTTCGCCGAACTGCGCACCCTGCTGCTGCGCCACAAGGTGCTGTTCGTCCGTGACCAGGACATCACCCGGGCCGAACACGTCGCGCTCGCCGAACGTTTCGGCCCGCTCGAGGATCACCCGGTCGCCGCGGGCGACCCCGACCATCCGGGCCTGGTCCGCATCTACAAGGACCTCGACAGCCGACCCGAGCACTACGAGAACGCCTACCACTGCGATGCCACCTGGCGGGTGAATCCGCCGATGGGTGCCGTACTGCGATGTGTGGAGACGCCGCCGGTCGGCGGCGACACCATCTGGGTGAACATGGTCGAGGCCTACCGGCGGCTGCCGCAGTCGGTGCGCTCGCGGATCGCGCATCTGCGGGCCCGGCACAGCATCGAGGCGAGTTTCGGTGCGGCCATGCTCGAGGAGGACCGGCTCGCACTGCACGACCGATTCCCCGACGCCGAACATCCGGTGGTGCGTATTCACCCGGAAACCGGTGAGGAGATCCTGTTCGTCAATTCCTTCACCACTCATCTGGTGAATTTCCATACGCCGGAAAATGTGCGATTCGGCGCCGATTACGCGCCCGGCGCAAGCGAATTGCTGAACTATCTGATGCGCCAGGCGAGCATTCCGGAATATCAGGTCCGCTGGCGCTGGACCGAGAACAGCTTCGCGATCTGGGACAACCGGTCCACCCAGCACTACGCCGTCCAGGACTACTGGCCCGCGGTCCGCAAGATGGAGCGGGCGGGCATCGTCGGCGACCGTCCCTTCTGACGCCTAACTCCCTTTTCCTATTCATCCGCGCAATTCCGATCGGAGTACCCCCATGCATTTTCACGACGACGCATTGTTCCCCGAGAACCAGGAGAAGCTGGTCATCACCGCCGCGCCGTACGGCCCGGAATGGGAACTCGATGATTTCCGCGAAGACCTTCCACTGACGATGGACGAACACGTCCAGCAGGCCGTCGACTGCTACGAGGCCGGCGCCACCGTGCTGCACATCCACGTGCGGGAACTCGACGGCAAGGGCTCCAAGCGCCTGTCGAAGTTCAACGAACTGCTCGGCCGCCTGCGCGAGGCCGTGCCGGACATGATCCTGCAGGTGGGCGGGTCGATCTCGTTCTCGCCCGAAGGTGAGGGCGCCGACGCGCTGTGGCTGCCCGACGACGCCCGGCACATGCTGGCCGAACTCGACCCCAAGCCCGACCAGGTCACCATCGCGATCAACACCAGCCAGATGAACATCGTCGAGCTGATGACCGAGGACGACATCGCGGGCACCTCCTTCGAACGGCCCGAGGTGTACGAGGCCTACCGGGAGATGTACGTGCCCGCGGGCCCGAGCTGGGTCGCCGAGCATCTGAAGCGCTTGCAGGCCAACGGCATCCAACCGCACTTCCAGCTGTCGAGCATCCCGCAGCTGGAGACCGTCGAGCGGCTGATCCGGCGCGGCGTCTACACCGGCCCGCTCATGCTGACCTGGGTCGGCATCGGCGGCGGCTTCGACGGCCCCAACCCCTACAACATGATGGAGTTCATCCGCCGCACCCCCGACGGGGCCGTGCTCACCCTGGAGACGCTGATGCGCAGCGTCTTGCCGGTGAACACGATGGCCATCGCGATGGGCCTGCACGCCCGCTGCGGCAACGAGGACACCCTGTGGGGCCGCAAGGGCGAGAAGATGACCTCCGTCCAGCAGATCCGGCAGCTGGTCCGGATCGCCGGTGAACTCGGTCGCGAAGTCGCCACCGGCAAGGAAGCGCGCGAGATCTACAAGCTCGACGAGCGCTACGCCGACGCCGACGAGACGCTGGCCAAGATCGGGTTCGCCCCGAACCGCAAGCCGGGCCAGGTCGGGTTCACCCACCACGCCTGACCCCTTCCCGGGGAATCAGCCTCCCCGGTCTCGACAACCCGGTGGACGTCAGCGACGACGTCCACCGGTTCGCAGGAGCACTCATGGACCACACCACGACCGCCGTCGCGGCGCCGCATCGAACACCGTCCGTCTCCCGAACCTATCCGTGGCTGGTGTTCGCGCTGGCCTTCGGCCTGCTACTGGCCGACTACATGTCGCGCCAGGTGCTGAGCGCGGTCTTCCCGTTCCTGAAAGCCGAATGGGTGCTGTCGGATTCGCAGCTGGCGTCGTTGAGCAGCGTCGTCGCCCTGATGGTCGGACTGCTCACGCTCCCGCTGTCGGTGCTGGCCGACCGGTGGGGCCGGGTCAAGAGCTTGGTGCTGATGGCCCTGGTGTGGAGCGCGGCGACCCTGGTGTGCGCGCTCGCCGACAACTACCCGCAGATGCTGGCCGCCCGCTTCTTCGTCGGCGTCGGCGAGGCCGCCTACGGCAGCGTCGGTATCGCGCTGGTGCTCAGCGTGTTCGCCGCGCGCAGGCATGCGGCGCTGAGCGGGGCGTTCATGGCGGGCGGCTCGTTCGGCTCGGTGTTCGGGGTCGCCGCGGGCGGCGTCATCGCGGTGCACCTGGGCTGGCGGTGGTCGTTCGCGACCATGGCGATCTTCGGGCTGGTGCTGGCGGTGGCGTTCCGGTCGGTGGTCACCGAGGAGCGCACCGCCCGCCACACCACCGATCCCGCACCCGAGATCGCCTACCGCGCCCCCATTTCGACCCTGTTCACCAATCCGGCGGTGCTGTGCGCGTACGTCGGCAGCGGCCTGCAGATGTTCACCGCCGCCGTGCTGCTGTCGTGGATGCCGAGCTTCTTCAACCGCTACTACGGGCTGGCGCCCGATCGGGCGGCGGGACTGGCGGCGGTCATCGTGACCCTTGTCGGCACCGGCATGGTGGTGTGCGGGGTGATCACCGACCGGGTCGGTCGCGCCGATATGAGCCGCAAATGGCTCACCGCGATCGTGTTCTGCCTGATCTCGCTCGTCAGCCTCGGGCTCGGGTTCAGCCTGGACACCGGTGTGCCGCAACTGGTTCTGCTCGGCATCGGCGCGTTCTTCTCCGGCGGCTCGGCGGGCCCGACCGTGGCGATGGTCGCCAATCTCACCCATGCCTCCGTACGCGCCTCGGCGTTCGGCACCCTCACCCTGGCCAACAGTCTGCTCGGCCTGGCCCTCGGACCGTTCGTCGTCGGGGTGCTCGCCGACCACCTCGGCCTGTGGGACGCGCTGCGTGTGACACCGGTGGTGTCGGTACTCGCCGTCGCCGCCCTGCTCCTTGGCAGGCGCGTCTACCCCCTGGGGCTGCGCGCACTCGCCGCGGTGCACGCCGCGGCACCGCACTGAATCTCGTCGAAAAGGATGACCGCACCGATGAATTCCCTTCCCACCCCGACCGTCGTGATCGTGCCCGGCCTGCGTGATCACGTCGCCGACCACTGGCAGAGCCTGCTGGCCGCGACCCTGGACAAGGTGGCCGTCGTGCCGCCGCTGGAACGCGACGGACTCAGCCTGCCCGCGCGGATCGCCGCCCTGGACGCCGTCCTCGCCGACATCGAGGGGCCCGTCGTGCTGGTCGCGCACAGCGCGGGCGTGATGATCACCGTGCACTGGGCCCAGCAGTCCACCCGGGCCGTGCGCGGCGCGCTGCTGGCGACACCGCCCGACTTCGAAACACCGCTGCCACCCGGGTATCCCAGCGCCGCCGACCTCGCCGCGCACGGCTGGACCCCGGTGCCGCGCCGCCGGCTGCCGTTCCCGACCATCGTCGCCGCGAGCAGCACCGACCCCCTGGCCACCAGCCGCCGGGTCGCCGGGATGGCCGAGGCGTGGGGCAGCAGCCTGGTCGACCTCGGCGACGTCGGGCACCTGAATCCGGCGGCGGGCTACGGTCCGTGGCCGCGCGCGCAGGAACTGCTCGACGACCTGCTCGCCATGACCGAGAGCGCGGAGCTCGCCCGATGACGACGGTGTTCGCCACTGCCGCCGAGGCGGTCGCCGATATCGGCTCCGGCGCCTCGCTGGCCGTCGGCGGATTCGGAGTGTGCGGCATCCCCGACGCACTGATCCACGCGCTGGCGGCGGGCAATGCCGCCGACCTGGAGATCTTCTCCAACAACTGCGGCACCGACGCGCACGGCCTGGGAATCCTGCTGGCGCAGAAGCGTATCCGCCGGGTCACCGCGTCCTATGTCGGCGAGAACGCCGAGTTCGCGCGCCAGTATCTGGCCGGGGAACTCGAAGTCGAACTGACGCCCCAGGGCACACTGGCGGAGAAACTGCGGGCGGGCGGAACCGGGATTCCGGCCTTCTTCACCGCCGCGGGGGTAGGCACGCCACTGTCGGAGGGTGGACTGCCGTGGCGGTATCACCCCGACGGCTCGGTGGCGGTCGCCTCGCCGCGCAAGGAGGTCCGGACCTTCGCCGGGCGCCGATTCGTGCTCGAGGAATCGATCACCGCCGACTACGCCCTGGTGCACGCCCTGGTCGGGGACACCGCGGGAAATCTGGTGTTCAACAAGGCGGCCCGCAACTTCAACCCGCTCGCCGCGATGGCGGGGAAGGTATGCATCGCCCAGGTCGAGAACCTCGTCCCCGCCGGCACGCTCGATCCGGCACAGGTGCACCTGCCCGGGGTCTTCGTCGACCGCATCGTGCACACCGGCCCGCAGACCAAACCGATCGAAAGGCGGACCGTCTCGTGAACCCGACCGTGACCGCCGGGTGGACGCGGACCCAGATGGCCGCCCGCGCCGCCCGCGAACTGCGACCCGGCGAGTACGTCAACCTGGGTATCGGCCTGCCCACGCTGATCCCGAACCAGCTCCCCGCCGGTGTGGCGGTGACATTGCACTCGGAGAACGGCATCCTCGGCACCGGCCCCTACCCGCACGCCGACGATATCGACGCCGACCTGATCAACGCGGGCAAGGAGACGGTCACCGTCACCGACGGCGCCGCCTTCTTCGACTCCGCACTGAGCTTCGGCATGATCCGCGGCGGCCACATCGACACTGCCGTCCTGGGCGGCATGCAGGTCTCGGCCACCGGCGACCTCGCCAACTGGATGGTGCCTGGACAGATGGTGAAGGGCATGGGCGGCGCGATGGACCTGGTCCACGGTGCCCGCCGGGTGATCGTGCTGATGACCCACACCGACAAGTCGGGTGCGTCGAAGCTCGTGCCGCGCTGCACCCTGCCGCTCACCGGTGTCGGCGTCGTGCACCGGGTGATCACCGAACTCGCCGTCGTCGACATCGAACCCTGCGGGCTGGTGCTGCGCGAATGCGCGCCCGGTGTCAGCGAAGACCACGTCCGCGCCGTCACCGCGGCACCCCTGCACTGAAGAACGAGGAACACCATGATGAGCAAGACCCTGGCCGCCGCCGCACTCACGGTGCTCGCCGCGAGCGGCACCGCGCACGCGGAGCGCGCCGACCCCGCACCGCTCGGATTCACCGCCCACGCCACCGATTCGGCCTCGATCATCGCGATCGATTCCGGCACCCTCACCGTCGAGAACGGCACGTTGACCGCCAGGACCGACACCGGCACCGTCGTCGCCGCGACCCCGCTGCACTTCGCCGTCGACGACTTCGTCTTCCCGATCGCCGCGCACATCGACGGCCGCACCGCGACCCTGACGCCGGAGCTGGCCATGGACAAGGCGGTCTACCGGCCCGTCGCGCTGCCGTTCGAGGACAAGGCGCCGTGGAAGTCCGAATACGACCGCGAACAGGCCGCGTGGGCGCGCATGACCACGACCATCTCCACCGGCGCCGCGGTCGGCACCCTGATCGGTGGTCTCGGCGGTGCCGCCGTGGGCTGTGTCCTCGGCGGGGTCGTCGGCGCGACGGTGGCCGCGGCGACCATCATCGGGCTGTTCGGTCCGTTCCTGCCCGCGGCCGCCGTCGGCTGCCTCGGCGGCGTACTCGCGGTCGGTGCGCTCGGCACGGTGGCGGGTCAGTTGCTGGTGACCGCGCCCGTCGCGATCGGGGCCGCGATCCAGTACTTCACCACGATCACCGCGCCGTTCCCCGGCAAGTAGGGACCCCGCACGGCCGCCGGGACCCGGCGGTCGTGCGTTCGGCGGCGCGCGGCCGGACAGCGGGGGATGATCGAGGCATGGGCTTCTACAGCGAGCGGATCCTGCCCCACATCGTCGACACGGTGTGCGGGGTGGCCAACAACGATCCTCTGCGCAGGCGCACCTGCGCGGGTCTGCACGGGACCGTGCTCGAAGTCGGGTTCGGGTCGGGGACCAATGTCGGGTTCTATCCGGCGGCGGTGGAGCGCGTCAGCGGGGTGGAACCCGCCGACACCGCGTGGAAGATCGCGGCGAAGCGGGTGGCGGCGAGCCGGGTGCCGATCGAGCGGGCCGGACTGGACGGACAGGCACTGCCGTTCCCGGACGCCACCTTCGATACCGCGCTCTCGACCTTCACGCTGTGCACGATTCCCGACGTCGGGGCCGCGCTGGCCGAGATCCGCCGGGTGCTCAAACCCGGCGGCACACTGCACTTCGTCGAGCACGGGCTCGCCCCCGATGCCTCGGTGCGGACCTGGCAGCACCGGCTCGACCCGATCCAGCAGCGGATCGCCGGCGGCTGCCACCTCGTGCGCGACATCCCCGCCTTGCTCACCGACGCCGGATTCGAGACCGTCGAACTCGATCGCTTCTACCAGCCGGGCGCCCCGAAAGCCTTCGCCGCCTTGTCGCTGGGTATCGCGCGCTGACCCCGCAAGACCTCGGCACGATGCGGCAGAAGGACGATCTCGCGTGAGCACACCGCGACGGTTCTGGATCGAATTCGACCGGCACGAGTCTGCGTACACACGACTCCGGGAGGGCGTCGGCGTGACCGGATTCGACGTCCCGGACTGTCTGTCGATGGTGGCGGAGCAGGTCGCGGACGGTCCGCTGCCGCCCGTCCGCCGCATCACGGCCGACATCTCCCTGGCCGAGCCGATGCGGCTGAATCGCTGTCTCGGAGTCCCGGTGTGGCGCGGGGTGTGGTATCCACCGGTGAATCTCGGAATCGGGCCGACCCGGGGCATCGACCGCCGCGGCGCGCCCACCGACTATCCGGCACCCGTCACCGACTCACGCCGGGTGCGAGCGGGTGCGACCCCGTCCACGAAGGGCACCTGGTGGGACGAGATCCCGCACATCGACGGCCTGACGTGGCCGCTGCTGACGCTGCACAGCGCCGAGTACCGCCGCGGCATGCGTGGCAGCGTCCCCACACTGCGGGCCGCTTGCGTCAGGGACCCGACCTACGGCGAACTGCTGCGTCGATCTCTCGATTACATGATCGCCTGGCGCCCGACTCCCGACGAGTGGTTCGATCCGACCGGGACCAGGTTCGCCGATCAGCGCGATCTCGACGAATACCTGTGCGCCTTCCGCGACTACCTGCTCGGTGATCGCCCGGAGCCGATCTATCCGCCCGGTAGTGAGCCACTCGCACCCGAGGAAGCGCAGCGGCGAGCCGTCCAGATCCTGTTCGGCGGTCGCCCCGAGGCAGGTTGAAATCAGCCCGAATACATGGGTGGGCGGACCGCCGTCGCGGCGATAGCGTCCCGGCATGACCAGTCAGCTCACCACGCTCAACGAGATCTCCGACACGACCGCGCAGGCGGTGGCGGCCGATCCGGCCAACGCGCGCTTCGTCTTCCGGGCGGCAGGCACCACCGAGGGCACGGTGGGCAGTGTCGTCACCGCACGCTCGCACCGCGTGGCCGTCGACGAACCACCCGCTCTCGGTGGCGCCGATGCCGCCGCCAATCCGGTCGAGGTGTATCTCGCGGCCCTGATCTCCTGCCAGGTGGTCACCTACCGATTCTGGGCGCAACGGCTCGGCATCACCGTCGACGACCTCGCGATCACCGCCGAGGGCGATCTGGACGTGCGCGGCTTCTTCGGCATCGACGACACCGTGCGCCCCGGCTTCCAGGCGGTGCGGGTGAACGTGCGGATCACCGGACCCGAGTCCGCGCAGCGCTACGCGGAACTGCAGCAGGCCGTCGACGCGCACTGCCCGGTGCTCGACCTGTCGACCGGTGCCACCCCGGTGAGCACCACACTCGACGTCGGCTGAGCGGGAATCCGTTCCAGCACACCACCGGCGAACACGTCGTAGAGCGGCAGCGTCTCCAGGTGGACGTAGCCGATGTGGCAGTCGCACACCGACAGCGGGCACGGGCGCGGGGTCAGCGCCGCACGGTAGGAGCCGTCGTAGAGGTTGCCCAGCGGCGTGCGCACGAAGTGGCAGCGGCGGACCTCGCCGTCACCGTCGACCGAGATCACCGACGCCCCGGTGCGGCACGGTGCTCCGGCCGAGCGGTGCGGGTGCCTGCTGAAGGGGAACAGCGCGTCGATCGCGGTCCAGCACGCGGCCTCGTCGTCGGTGTAGGTGTGGCCCTCGGCGGCGTTGATCCACAGGTACACGTGGTCGGGCAGGTCGGCGCGCAGCCTGCGGGCGTGGTCGAGATGGTCGGGCAGGCCGACGATGCCGACGCTGAACCGAATGCCTGCCTCGGCCAGCCGTTCAACCTTGTCGAGGAATCGGCGATACGGCGTCTGGCCGGGATGGTAGGTGCACCAGAGGGCGAGGGTGTCGCGGTCCGCGTCGGCGGTCCAGTCGATCCGGCCACTCAGGTTGGTCTGGATGGCGACCCGATCGAGGTGCGGGCGGTGCGACAACTCGATCAGTGCCGTCCGGTACCACGACCGCACCAGGCCCTCCCCCCATGGCGTGAACAGCACCGACAGCCGGTCCTCGGTCTGGGCGTGCGCCCAGTCGGTGAAGCGGCGCAGTGCGGCTCGGTCGGTGCGCAACTGGTCGGTGGAGTCGCGGCGCTTGGCGAACGGGCAGTACGGGCAGTCGTAGTCGCAGGAGGCCAGCGGCCCCCGATACAGCAGGGTCAGGTCCATGGTCAGCGCAGCTCGTAGGCGGCCATGGCGGCGCGCACGGCGGGGGAGAAGAACTCGGGGCCGATCGCGTCGGAGTACGCCAGGCCCTGCGGCGACAGACGCAGCAGATCGGTGCCGGTGTCGGCCAGCCAGCCGCGCTCGGCCAAGGTGTGCAGTTCGGCGCCGAAGTCGTCCCAGGGATCGGTGCCGAAGCGGGCGCGGTAGTCGGTGAGGAGAAGTCCGTCGGCTTGCAACAGCGACTGGAGCAGGTGCCTGCGGGCGGCTTCGTCGGCGTCGATCACCCGGCCGTGCAGGGCCGACGTGAAATCTGTGGTCGCGATGTAGGTGTCGATGATGCCGCGTACCTCGCGCAGGTCGACGGCGTAGTCGAACGAGTAGTGCAGCGTGCTCGTGTAGGAGCGGGCGCCGCAGCCGAGCCCGATCATGCCGTCGGTCTGGCAGGCGTAGTCGTCGGGGCCCTGGGGTGGGGCGTCGGCGCGGCGGAACATCCGCATCGACACCTGCTCGTAGCCGGCGGCGAGCAGATGGTCGCGCCCGTACGCGTACAGCGCGAGGCGATCGCGGTCCCAGTCCTGTTCGGCGACAGCGGGATCGGCGTGCCTGGCCAGACCGGTCAGCGGCCGCACATACAGCGGGTAGAGGTAGATCTCTTCTGGCCGCCAGGCCAGGGCCGCGTCCAGCGAGACGCGCCAGCTCGCGGCGGTCTGGCCGTCGATGCCGTAGATCAGGTCGATATTGAGCACGGGGATGCCCGCGTCCCGGATCCGGCCCAGGGCCGCTTCGACCTCGGCGCGACGTTGTGGCCGCACCGCCGCCTTGGCCTCGTCGTCGAGAAAGCTCTGCACGCCCAGACTCAATCGGGTCGCCCCGCGCTCGGCCAGCACCGACAGCCGGTCGGCGGTGGCGGTGGACGGCGAGGCCTCCACCGACAGCGGGATCGCGCGCAGGTCGGCGCCCATGATCGCCTCGGCGATATCGCAGAGTCTGGTCAGCTCGTCGGCGGTGAGGAAGGTCGGGGTGCCGCCGCCGAAGGCCGCGTTGGCGAAGCGCGGTCGTTCGGCATCGCCGAGACCGTCCCGGACCGCGCTCGCCTGGCGGGCGAGCGCGTCGAGATAGCGGCCGGTGAGACCCTCCGGTGCGCCGACCCGCGTGAACAGATTGCAGAAACCGCAGCGCACCTCACAGAACGGGATGTGCAGATACAGCGACAGCGCCGACCGGGCTTCACCGGCCCACACCCGCGCCAGCGGTGGCCGGTCCGGCAGCGGCCGATAGGCCGTCTTGTGCGGGTAGGCGTAGACGTAGTTCTGGTAGGGGCGCGGTAGCGCGGTATCGATCATGCGTCGGGCTCCAGGAAGAAGTGGCTGTAGGGGACCGTCCACACCGACTCGTGGCCGAGCCGGTGGCCGGTGTACCCGTCGTCGCCGTAGGCGGTGCCGTGATCGGAGCACACGATCGCGAAACACCGTCGGCGCGACCGCATCGCGTCGAACAGCCTGCCGACATGGGCGTCGATGTATTCCAGTGCCGCCGCGTGGGTGTCGCGGCTGTCTCCCGCCGCGCGGGTCGCGCCCGGCAGGTGGAACCAGTTGGGCTGGTGCAGGGCCGAGGCGTTGAGGAACAGGAACAGCCGCTGGTCGGCGGGCACGGCCGCGACGACACGTTCGGCGCAGGCCACCTGCGCCTCGAACGAGGTCGGCGACGCCACCGAGAACTCCGGCGCCCAATGGCTTTCGGTGAACAACCCGGGCAGCACGCTGCCCAGCGCCCCCTGCTTGTTGAAGAAGCCGACACCACCGATGCACACGGTGTGGTAGCCGCGCGCCGTCAGAGCCGTCACCAGATCGGGCTCCTCGAAAACGAAGGTGCCCTCGGCGGTGGTCTCGCTCCCCGCGAACCGAGCCGCGAACAGGCGCGGATGCGGACCCGGCGCGGCCGGGGTCGGCAGGAAGCCGGCGAACATCGCGTGGTGCGAGGCGTAGGTGAAACTGCCCGGCGCGTGGCGCTTTTCCCAGCGGCCCTGCGGCAGGTGGGCGGCCAGGGTGGGCAGTCTGCCCGCGGCCGCGAGTTCGGTCGCGACGTCGTAGCGCAGCGTGTCGAGCGTGAGCAGCAACAGGTCGTCGCGGCCGACGACCTCGGTCATATCGGGACGCGACCCGGTCGAGAAAGTCATCGAGACGCTCCGATCGCGGCCGCGGCGGTGAGCTGTGCGGTGTAAGTGTCCAATCCCTCGGCCGGTGTTCCCGGCAGGCCGGTCAGCCCGGGGAGCAGGTCACCGAAGGCGTTGACCTCGCCGACGGTGAACCGTCGCCAGTGCGCGCCGGGCAGGAGATCGACACCGACGCACAGGGTCGCCGGGAAGCAGGCGGCGGCGCGTTCACAGATGTCCATCGCCTCGGCCCACCGGTCACCCATCGCTGCACGGACGTGGGCCAGATCCCCGCGCGCACCGCCGAGGTGCAGGTTGGTCAGGGGGCCACGGCTGGTGCGGACGACGACGTGGGTCGCCCGGCCCGCGATCACCACGACCCGCAGGTCCGCGCAGCGGCCACCGGTGGTGGCCTTGGGGATCCAGCGTTCGACATGCAGGCCGTCGGGCGCGAGCCGGTCGACGATCGCGGCGATCTCGCGTTCGTCGCGGTACCGGCGCACCCGCAAGGAGTTGTGCAGGGCGCCTTCGGCGCTGATTTCGACCGAGGTTGTCGCCTGCCAGCGGCCCGACGCGGTGGATTCGATCGCCAGCACCCCCGACGCCGACGAACCGTGCGCGAGCTTCACGAACACCCGCGCCATGCCCGCCGCCCGCATCTGCGCTCGCACGTCGACCCAGCCGTGGAGCGGGCCCGTGACCGGTGACGGCGGGACCGGCACCCCGGCCGCGGTGAGGTGGGCATGGCAGCGCCGTTTGTCGAACAACACCGCGAGGTCGGCCGGATCGTCGAGCCGGTGCCCGCCGCGCAGCGACCCCACCGCCGCGAGAAAGCCCGCGTACCACCGGGCCGAACCCTCCACGCGGGTCGGATCATTCACCCCACGCAACAGTGCATCGACTGCAAGATTCTCACCGGGGGAATCCAGCCGGACGAGCTCGTCGGCGGCGAAATCATGGCCGCCCTCGGTCAGCACCGACAGCCATTCCACCACCCGCGGTGCCGGAAACCCGGCCGCGCGGGCCGCGTCGGTGCACAGCCGGACCCGCCGGTTCTCGGCGTTGCCGACCACCACCCAGCGCACGTCGGATCACTCGCCGACCGCGACGAACCGCCACACCGAACCATCGTCGTCCTCGTCGGATTCGGCGTCGTCGGTGTCCAGATTCAGTGCCACGCCCGCCGGGGTGAGGGTGTCGGCGAGGCGGGCGCCGATCTCCTTGCTCACGTAGTTGTAGTGCAGATCCAGTGAGGTCAGGTGGGTCAGCGGCTGACCGCCGAGCAGCGCGGCGGCGCCGTCGTCGGTGAGCACACCCATCGACAGGTCGAGCACCTCGAGCCGGGCGACCACCGGCGCCGAGGCCACCGCGGCGCACACCGCGTCCTGGATCTCGCTGTTGCGCAAGGCCAGCCGCTTGAGGTTCGGCAGCCGGTCGCCGGACAGGATCGGCGCGAGGTCGCTGACATCGGCGTCGCCGCCGTACTCGGACGTCCCCAGCCACAGTTCCAGGTCGTGCAGTGCGGGCAGGTCGCTGGCGGCGATGCCGCGGACGACGGCCACCGGCAGACCACCGGCCTGCACCTTCAGCTTGCGCAGGTGCTCGTGGCGGACCGCCGGGAATTCCAGCTGCTCGCCACCGCGCACGCCGAACTCCTCGAGCCGCGGGAACGCGTCGAGCAGCCGGGTGACCTCGCCCTGATTGATCCAGGAGATCTCGCACTCCTCGCCGATGATGTCGCCGATGAACAGCGCCCGCAGCATCGGTAGCCGCGCGCGGGCGGCGATGATCGCGTCGATCACATCATCGGGGCGATTGTCGTAGGCGTCGGCCCACGAGCCGACGACGATCGCGCGCACCCGCGCCGTATCGACCGTGTCGAGGAACCGGGCGAAAGCCTCCGGCCAGGTCTCCGCGGCCTCATAGGAATCGACACCGATCCGCCACGCCACACCGTCTGCGGCGGGCAGCAGCCGCACCGCCGTCTCCCGCGCTTCGTCGTCCTTCTCCGGGTCCGGGAACGGATAGGCAGGCAGACCGCCCCACCCGCGCAGATGTTCTCCGATGGACATAGCTGTTCCCGCCCCTTCTGGCGTAGTGACTCCGTGGTGACTGCTGCGTTTCTACCAAGCGGCACCGACAATCCGCGCGGCGGGCCGAGTTGTCGGCACCTGCCGCTACCGTCCTCGCCACGGCTGCGGTCGCGGGCCGTGACGGGAGGAAATTCATGTATCGACAAGGCGATGTCCTGATCGTGCCGCTGGCCGAGACGGCGGTCCCCGCCGGTGCTCTGGCGGCGCGGGGCGAGCACCGCGACGGGCGGGGCAGGCTCGTGCTGGCGCTCGGGGAGGTGACCGGGCACGCGCATGCGATCGCCGCGCCCGGTCGGTTGATCAGGGAGGCAGGGGCTTTCGGCCCGATGCTGCTGCACCTGCCCGAAGGCGGACGGGTGGTGCACGAGGAGCACGCGTCCATCGGCCTGCCCAAGGGCTGGTACCGGGTGGTGCGCCAGCGTGAGTACCTCCCCGGCTCCGTGCGGGTGGTGGCCGACTGATGAGCGGGGAGCCCACGAGGACGGACGACCACTGGCGGGCGATCGCCGCCGCGACCGGACCCGGCGACCGGGCGGCCGCCGAAGCGGGCGTGCGCCTGGCCTATTCGCGTGCGGGCCTGCCCAAACCCGAGCAGATCCGCTGGGCGCGTTCGCCGCTGGAAGCCGTGCGCATCCTCACCTCGGGGATCGATCCGGGCGCACCGGTACGGGAGGCCGTGCGCAGCGGACCGTGGGCGGCCGAACGCGCCCGGTTGCACGCCGAACTGGGCGCGCCCGGTTACAGCGCGCACTGGCGGGCCACCGGCGCCGACCTGTGGGAGGTCACCGCCATGGTGATCGACCGGATCCGCGCCGGCGTCGTCGAGGCGGCCGGCGGTGATCGCACGCAGGAGCGGCGGATTCGTGTGCTGCTGCTCGATGCCGTGCTCGGTCAGCACGAGGCGGCCTGGCTCAGCGCCTACGACACCGCGCCCGGGCACCCGCTCGACGGCGTGGCCGAGGTGGCGCGGCACGCGGGCTGGTGGTGGCCCTACGCGAAGATCGCGGTGATCTCCGAACGCCCGATCGCGCTGCATCGCGACGAGGCCGGGCGACTCGACCGCGCTGACGGACCCGCCCTGGCCTACGCCGACGGCTTCGCCTTGCACGCGTGGCGCGGCATGCCGGTGCCCGCCGAGTTCCTGGACAGCCTGAACTCGCTGACGCCGCAGCGCATCCGCGACGAAGAGAACGCCGAACTGCGCCGGGTCATGCTCGAGCACTACGGCTACGACCGGTACCTGACCGAATCCGACGCTCGGCCCGTGCACCGCGACGAGACCGGCGTTCTGTGGCGCATCGATCTCGTCGGCGACGAGGACGTCGTCATGGTCGAGGTGGTGAATTCGACGCCGGAGCCCGACGGTACGCATCGCGTGTACTGGCTGCGCGTCCCGCCGACCACCCGCACTGCCCGCGAAGGCGTCGCGTGGACGTTCGGGCTCGGCGCCGACGCCTACGACCCGGTGCAGCAGACCTGAGCGACCTCAGCGCTCGGTCGGCTGCGCCGAGGTGGTGGCGAGGAACTCCGTGACGGCGGCGGCGACCGCGGTGGGCTGGTCGAGCATCGACAGGACGTAGGCGTCGTCGATCTCGACCAGCCGGGCGCGCGGGATGAGGTCGGCCAGGCGACGGCCGTGCTCGCGCGGCATGACCTTGCCCGCCGACGACCACAAGATCAGGGCCTCGCCCCGGAAGCGGCGCAGCGCCTCGGTTGCGGTGCCGCGGTCGGGCTAGCGCAACCCCGACCTCATGTAGGCGAGCACGTCGGCGCGGATGCCCCGATCGCGCAGACCCGGTTCGGTCCAGCCGTGGACGAGATCGTCGGGCAGGGGGTATTTCGCCATCCAGCCGAACATCAGCGGACTGTCACGCAACCATCGGATGCGGAGCTGGCGCAGTGCCAGGGTGACACCGCCGGGCAGGTAGGCGGCCAGTGTCGCGGTCTTGCCGGGCAGGCCGGGCGGGAAGTTGTCGAACGCCTCGCTAGGGAAGACGATCAGCCGGCCGACGCGCTCGTCGAGATCGTAGGCGGTGAGAAACAGGGCGCCGCCCCAGTCGGAGTGCACGAGGGTCACCTCGCGCAGGTCGAGGGCGGCGAGGAAGTCGGCGACGAGCTGGTTGAGGCCGCGCAGGCTCAGGTCGGTGCCGGGCCGCAACGGTTCCGGATGCGCGCCCAGCGGCAGATCGGGCAGTACATAGCGGAAGCCGGTCGGGAGCAGGTCCAGGATGTGATCCCACACGGTGTGGTTCATCAGCAGACCGTGCAGCAGCACGACCGGTGGGCCCTCGCCGCGTTCGTGGAAGTGGATGCGGCCCGCGGGCAGATCGACGGTCGGCATGAGACCCTCCAGTGTTAGAGTGTTCGCTCTAGTGTGTTTGCTCTAGTCTGGTGTGGTGAGCGAGAAGATGTCAACGGCTACCCGGGATCGGCTGGTCGTCGCGGTCGCCGAGCTGATGCGCACGCACGGCTACAGCGCGATCACCGTCAAACAGATCACCGCCGCCGCACAGGCGCCGATGGGGTCGCTCTACCACCACTTTCCGCACGGCAAGGTGCAGATCGCGGCGGAGGCGCTGCGCAGCTCCGGCGCCGCCTACATCCAGCTGCTGCCCCTGCTGATGGACCCACACCCCGATCTGCGGATCGCGGTGCCCGCGGCGTTCGACGATGCCGCGCGCACGATGGCCGAGTCGGGGTGGATCAACATGTGTCCGGTCGGCACGGTCGCCGGGGAGATCGCCGACAGCGAACCGGAGCTGCGGGCCGTCGCCGCTGAGGTCGTCGCGGACTGGATCGACCAGGGCACCGCCTATTTCGTGCGCCGTGGTCTGGACACCGCCGACGCCCGCGACCTCGTCCTCGGCCTGCTCAGCTCCCTGGAAGGCGCGTTCGTGCTGGCCAGAACCATGCGCTCGGCCGAACCGCTGCACGCGGCCGGCCGTGCGGTCGGAGCACGGATCGACGCGCTCCTCGCGGCCCGCGACCATGCCGCGGGCTGAGCGATCCCGCTAGCGGACGAGCACGACGCGAGCCACCAGCGCTTTGTGATCGGCGCCGGGCAGCGCGACGGTCGTCACCGCGGTGGCGTGCGCCCCGGCGAGCAGCACGTGGTCGATGCCGATCAGTGGCGGCAGACGTTTATCCGTCGGGTAGGTGACCAGGTGCCCGGCACCGGCCTGCGCGGCGGCATCGGCGAACCGGCCCGATGCCAGCGCCCGGAACCGCGCGTGGTCGTAGGTAGCGTTGAAATCCCCGCCCACTATCACCGGGCGATCGGCCGGGGACCGGCGTAGGACCTCGCCGAGCCGGGACAATTCGTCGGCCCACACTCCGGTGTCGTAGACCGGCGGGACCGGATGCACCGCGTAGACCGAGACCGGCCCGACCTGCGGAATCATGGCGGTCGCCGAGATCTGATTGAGGACATACCCGTCGTATTCGACGGTGTCCGACAACGGGAATCGACTCCAGATCCCGGTCCCGCTCGCGGTCTGCCCCGGGGCGAGATAGTGGTACGGCAACACCTCGTCCAGGCCCGCGCGCCCCAGTTCGGTCACGGCGGTACGCGTGAGTTCGTTGACGGTGAGCACCGCGACATCGCGCGAGCGCACCTGTGCCACCAGCGCGCCCGGGTCGGCGCCGTCGAACAGCAGATTCGCCTGCATCACCGTGATCGCCGGCCCCTCGCCCCCGCCGTCGGCGAAGTACAACGGCGCCTGCGTCGCCACACCGAGTCCGGCGACCACGACCGCGGCGCCGGTCGCGACCCACTGCCGGGTCACCGCGAACCCCACCGCGCCCAGAATCGCCCCGCCCATCAGGTAGGGCGCGCCGGACGCGGCGAGCACCAGCGGTTCCGCCGACCAGTCGAGGTAACGCAACACCACACCCAGCGCACCCGCCGCCGTCGCGGCGCCCGCCAGCAGCAGCGTCCCGACCCGAACGACCTGCGATCTCATCGCCACAGCCAAACACGCCGGGCAGCGGACACGCGAATCCGGGGAATTCGGCTCAGCACGAGAAGTAGTCGCCAGCAGCGGCGGAATCCGCGTGAGCCAGGGGAGTCGGCGCGGGGGACACCGCCGGGGTGGTAGGAAAGGGGACGTGTCGGCATCTGGCGAGAGTTCTGGTTCGAACGAACGGTCCCGCGCGGTGGACGAGGTGGTGGAGCTGGTCAGTGCGCTGATCCGGTTCGACACCTCCAACACCGGTGAGCTGGCGACCACCAAAGGCGAACGCGAGTGCGCGGAGTGGGTGGCCGCGCAATTGCAGGAGGTCGGCTACGAGACCGAGTACGTCGAGTCGGGCGCGCCCGGTCGCGGCAACGTCTTCGCGCGATTGAAGGGCGCCGACTCCAGCCGGGGCGCGCTGATGATCCACGGACACCTCGACGTCGTGCCCGCCGAGGCCGCCGACTGGAGCGTGCACCCGTTCTCCGGCGCGGTCCGCGACGGCTACGTGTGGGGCCGCGGCGCGATCGACATGAAGGACATGGTCGGCATGACGCTGGCCCTGGCCCGTCAGCTCAAGGCCGAGGGCACCGTCCCGCCACGCGACCTGGTGTTCGCCTTCCTCGCCGACGAGGAGAACGGCGGCAAATGGGGGTCGCAGTGGCTGGTGGACAACCGGCCCGACCTGTTCGACGGGGTCACCGAGGCGGTCGGCGAGGTCGGCGGCTTCTCGCTGACCGTGCCGCGCCCCGACGGCACCGAACGCAGGCTCTATCTGGTGGAGACCGCCGAGAAGGGTCTGGGCTGGATGCGGTTGCGGGCCAAGGCCCGCGCCGGGCACGGTTCGTTCCTGCACGACGACAATGCCGTCACCATCCTCGCCGAGGCCGTCGCGCGGCTGGGCAGGCACACCTTCCCGGTGGTGCTGTCGGACTCGGTGGCCGAGTTCCTCGCCGCGGTCAGCGAGGAGAGCGGGTTGCAGTTCGACCCGGAGGGCCCCGATATCGAGGGTCAGCTCGCCAAGCTCGGCACCATCTCCCGCATCATCGGCGCCACCCTGCGCGATACCGCCAATCCGACGATGCTGCAGGCGGGCTACAAGGCCAATGTCATCCCGCAGACCGCGGAGGCCGTGGTGGACTGTCGCGTGGTGCCGGGGCGGCAGGCCGCGTTCGAACGCGAGGTCGACGAGCTCATCGGCCCGGACGTCGAACGCGAGTGGATCACCAAGCTCGACTCCTACGAGACCACCTTCGACGGCCACCTCGTCGACGCCATGAACGACGCGGTGCTGGCCCACGACGCCGACGGGCGCACCGTGCCCTACATGCTCTCCGGCGGCACCGACGCGAAAGCGTTCGCGCGGTTGGGTATTCGCTGCTTCGGCTTCGCGCCGCTGCAGCTGCCGCCGGAACTGGACTTCACCGCCCTGTTCCACGGGGTGGACGAGCGGGTCCCGGTGCGGTCACTGGAATTCGGCACCCGGGTCCTGGAACACTTCCTCCTGCACAGCTGAGCACCGACGCCACGAATCGGAGACCCCATGAGCTACAACCCGTATGACGCACTGCCGCAGGTTCCGTCGTTCACCGTCACCTCCGCCGACATCACCGATGGTCAGCCGCTGGCCAACGACCAGGTGTCCGGCGTGTTCGGCGCGGGCGGCAAAGACGTCTCGCCCCAGCTGAGCTGGTCCGGTTTCCCCGAGGGCACACAAAGCTTCGCGGTCACCGTCTACGACCCGGACGCGCCGACCGCCTCGGGCTTCTGGCATTGGGCGGTGGCCAACATCCCCGCCTCGGTCACCGAGCTCGACGCCGGCGCGGGCAGTGAAGGTGGCACCCTGCCCACGGGCGCGGTCACGCTGCGCAACGACGGCGGTTTCCCGGGCTTCGTCGGCGCCGCGCCGCCGCAGGGCCACGGCCCGCACCGGTACTTCGTGGTGGTGCACGCCGTCGACGTGCCCGAGCTGGAAGTCGGGCCGGACGCGACGCCGGCCTACCTCGGGTTCAACCTGTTCTTCCACACGCTCGGCCGGGCCACCCTGATCGGGACCTACGAGCAGAACTGAGCACGTACGGCGGTGGCCCCGGGAGTCGGAATTCCCAGGGCCACCGCCGTTCTCGTGCTACTTCACATTGACGACGTGTTCGGCCGGCGTCGCGGCGTACAGCTGCTCGATGTGCTCGGCGTACTTGGCCGCGATCGGGGTGCGCTTGAGCGACATCTTCGGGGTCAGTTCGTCACCGCCCGGCTCCCACAGGGTTTCCACGATCACGAAGCGCTTGATCTGCTCCACCCGGGACAGCTTGCGGTTGCCCGCCGACACCGCGGCCTTGACCTCCTCGACGATCTCGCTGCGCCGGGCGAGCTCGGCGTGGGTCGCGTCGGTGGCACCGAACTCCTTGGCGCGCAATGCCGCGACATCGGGATCGAGCATGATCAGCGCGGTGATGTAGGGGCGGGCCTCGCCGATCGCGACGGCCTGACCGATCATCGAGGACGCGGCCTTCATCGCGTTCTCGATGTTGGAGGGGGCGATGTTCTTGCCCGCCTCGCTGATGATCAGTTCCTTCTTGCGGTCGACGATGCGCAGGTACCCGTCGGCGTCGAGGGTGCCGATGTCGCCGGTGTGCAGCCAGCCGGCGTCGTCGATCGCCTCGGCGGTCTTGTCGGGCATGTTGCGGTAGCCGGGGGTGACGATCGGTCCGCGGATCAGTACCTCACCGTCGGCGTCGAGCCGCAGCTCGACGCCGTCCATGACGCGACCGACCGAGCCGGGACGCGGCTTGTCCAGATCGGTGAAGGTACCGACACCGGTGGTCTCGGACATGCCCCACACCTCGCTGACCGCGAATCCGAGGCCTAGGAAGTACTCCAGGGTCTCCGCGGGCACCGGGGCGGCACCGGAAGCGGCGACCTTCAGCTCACCGAAACCGAGCGCCTCGCGCAGCTTGGACAGCACCAGGGCGTCGGCGGCCTTGTGCTGCACGCCGAGCAGCAGCGAGCCGCCCTCACCGGACAGCTTGGCCTTGGCCTGCGCGACGCCGACCCCGATCGCCCAGTTGGCCAGCGCCTTCTTCACCGGGCTCGGCTCGACCGCGAGCTTGTTCTCGATGCCCGCCTTGATCTTCTGCCACACCCGCGGCACACCGAAGAACACGGTGGGGCGGGCGTCGGGCAGCGCGGCGGCGATCTCGCGCGGGTCGGGCACGGTGGTGATCTGGATGCCGGTGAGCAGGCTCATCGCGTGCGCGGAGATGCGGTCGGCGACGTGCGCGGCGGGCAGGTACGACACCGCGCGGTCGTCGAAACCGACCGGCAGCGGACCGGACACCAGGCCGACGACCTGCGCGATCACATTGCTCTGGGTGAGCTCGACGCCCTTGGACGGGCCGGTCGTGCCGGAGGTGTAGATCAGGGTGGCCAGATCGCCCGGCTGCACGGCCTGCCACGCGGCGTCGAAGTCGAAGTCGGGCTCCGGATCGGATTCCAGCTGGGCCAGGCCGAGGGTGCCTTCGGCGGTGCCGTCGACCAGCACGGTGTGCTCGACCTCGGCGCCGGATTCCCGGATGACGTCGAGGAAGGCCTGCTCGGTGACCACCACCTTGTTGCCCGCGTTGGCGAACACGTGCGCGATCTGCTCGGGGGAGCTGGTGTTGTACACCGAGAACGGCGTCGCGCCCAGGTGCAGGGCCGCGGTGTCGATCAGATTGAACTCGGGGCGGTTGGTGAGCATGATGCCGACCGCGTCACCGTGGCGCACACCGAGTTTCGCCAGGCCGGCGGCCAGCGCCCGCACCCGTGTCGCGTACTCCGCCCAGGTGATCTGCTGGGTGCCGCCGACCGTGCGCAAGGCGATCTGGTCGGGCCGCAACGCGGCGGTCTGCTGGAAGGCGGCGGGCACGGTGTGCACCGTGACGCCCGAGGCGTGCGCGAAACCGATGTCTGTCATATCCCTGTTCCCGAATAGGCCGTTCCGGATGCCGAGCCAATGCGAGTGAATCCCTCTCATCATCTCGAGCGATGGGCATCACAGTGGCACAGCTCACTCATCGTAACCGGACATACGGGATTGTGGCGGCGGTTACCGCCGACGACGTGGCCACCACCGAGACGGGGACGCGGCGTTCGGTGCCGCCTCGGCGAGCGGATCGGCCGGGATGGTGTGGGCGCGATGTCGGCGCTTGGCCTGCAGGTATTGCCTGCCACGGGCCGTATGCAAGGTGATGGTCAGGGCCACGGGGTCGACGGCGATGCCCGCGCGGTCCAGGGCACGACACTTGTCGGGGTTGTTGGTCAGCAGCCGGACTCGAGTGAGCCCGAGTTCGCGTACCGCGGTCGCGGCGGCGTCGTAGCGCCGGGTGTCGGGGTCGAGACCCAAGCGCTGATAGCTGTCGAAGGTGTCGGCGCCGGTGCGTTCGCTCTCGCGATATCCGCGGGCCTTCCACAGCAGGCCCGCGCCGCGACCCTCCTGCTCGAGATAGGCGAGGACACCGGCGCCCTCGGCCTGGATCCGGTCCATCGAGGTCGCCAGTTCCGCACCGCAATCGCAGTCGTCGGAGCCCAGGCCTTCGCCGTAGAGGCAGCGCGAATGCACCCGCACGAGGCAGCCGTCGCGTGGTTCGCCGAAGACGAGCAGATAGCCGCCGTCGGTGGGATCGGCGATCTCGATGACCCGGACCGGGAGGTCGCTGCCCCGGCGACTCAGTCGGTGCGCGGTGTCGGCACCGGCACGCCCGGTTCTGGCACTGCCGAACGACAGTATGGTCAACGATCCTCCGTGCGGGGACAGGGCGGCGCGACCGCCGTCGTCGGACTGGGCGTGCGAGATGAACGCCGCGACTTTACCCCTGGTCCGGTCCCGGGGCCGCGTACAGCCGGACGATGCGGTCGATCTCGTCGACACTGGGCATCGATACCGCCACCGCGCCCAGTTTCTGCGTCGGGATCATCGCCGCCGTCGTCCACACGTAATCGGCTGCGACCAGCGGGGTTCGGGCGTTGACGAGCCGGTAGGCGAGGGCGGCGGTGAACGCCGCCGCGGCACCCACCGAGGCTTTGAGCACCTGCGGAAAGTGGTCGACGACGGTCTCGACCGTGTCGGAGGAGACGGCGCAGCGGAAGTTCTCGACCGTGCACACGGTGCCGACGCCGAGGCCGCGCAGCAGCCGGGCGATGTCGTCGGCGGACTCGGCGGGAACGTCGGGCAGCATCGCCGCGAGCTGACCCGCGGTGCCGACCAGATAGTCGACCACGCCCAGGTACTGATAGAGGCTCTGCGGCACCGCCATCGACGGCGTCGGGCACACGATGACCGGCGGCTTGGGATGGATCTGCGCCACCACCGACAGCACCTGCTCGATGATCGCCGTCGGCGGCTCGAAGCTCAGGATCACCACGTCGGAGGCTTCCAGTGCGGACCGCAGTTCGGGCCGGTGTACGTCCTCGTCCTGGAGCTGGACCCGGCTGTCGCGGCAGCCGATCATGCGGGACTCGCCGTTGGGTGTCAGCACCACCGCGGTCACCAGCGACGGCGCGAACGGCACCACCTTGATCAGATCCAGCCGGACCCGTTCGGCCTCGATGAACTCCAGGATCCGGCGCCCGTACTCGTCGCCGCCGACCGCGGCCACCAGATGCACGTCGATACCGAGGCGGGCGGCGGCGACGGCCCGGTTGAGGCCCTTGCCGCCGGGATGCCCGGTGAAACTGCCGTTGGCCGCGCCGTCGGCGGCGGGGAAGGCATCCACCCGGTAGAGGTGGTCGATGACCGCGTCGCCGAGCACGGTGACGACACCACGCGGCGCCGACACCGCCTCCGCGGGCTGACCGGTGACCGGTCCGGCCATCGGATAGCCGGAGTCGGTGGCCAGCAGACCGGCCAGCGCGGTGAAGGCGCCGTGCTCGGACACCGTGCGCAGGCGTTTGACGGTCGGCGCCTCGGGAACCGGGTCCACGTCGAGCTGGGTGTGCAGGGCGACCCACTGCTCGGTCAAGGCCTCTCGACGTTCGCCGAGGTTGTCCGCATAGAGGCGTTCGACATCGATACCGACGCCGGGACGGTCACGGAACAGGCCGAGCGAGAGCGCGGCGTCCACGATCAGCCGGTCGGTCGGGGGCAGCCACTGCGCGACCTCACGCACCACCGGCAGGATCGACTCCTCGGGACCGGCCCCGGTTCGCCGCGCGTGTCGACGCACCGACAGCAGCTCGAGCAGGGGCGCGGCGTCGATCTCGGTGTGCCGCAGCCGTTCTGCGCTCAGGCCCGAGTACTTGCCCAGCCTGGTCAGGATGCTGCGAATGGCGGCGACGCGAGCATCCTGAGGGACCATCGGCATGCTGCCTCCCATGACCTGACGGCGGCCCCGCGCCCCGGTGAGGCGGCGGACGCCGTACTGCGATCGCCACAATGCCGGGTTTGCCGCGCCCGGTTTGCGGCAATTACCTCTCTACAATGGCAATTGACCGCAACAAAAGGCAAATGCCACACTGGGATACGGGGAGCGCATGCCCCGCCAGACTCTCGGAGGGTGTGACTCCCCGCCGGGGAAGGCAGGTCCGCGATGACTATTCACAGCACCGACGACACGCTGCGCAGCGACCGCACGCCGGAATTCGCACAACGCATCGGACCCGATACCTGGCGGTTGAGCTGGCTGCCCGAGTACACCGTCACCCGAGAACAGGCGTGGGCGGGGATGGAACTCGACGAACTCGTCAGCGACCTCGCGGCCGCCCACGATCGCCTCGCGCACGCCGAGATCAGCGCCCGCGCGGACGTGCTCGGCATCATCTGGCAGCAGGCGCTGATCAAGCTCGCCAAACGTGTCGACGAGCGATCCCGAGCGGCCGGCGATTCCGTGCACGACCCACCGGCGCCCGCCCACTTCCCGAGCAGGCTGCGGCCGACGCGGCTGCTGGGAAGCGACGACCGGGCACCCCGGGCGTACTACGGATAGACCCTCAGGCCGAGGGGGCGCGGTGCTCGGCGCCGACCGCGTCGGCCAGCGAACGGAAACCACCCGCCCGCAGGTTGGCGGCGATGCCGCGGTGGATCCGGGTGGTCCAGAACGGGCCGCCGTAGATGAAGCCGGTGTAGCCCTGCAGCAGGGTGGCGCCGGCGAGGATACGGGCCCAGGCCTGCTCGGGGGTTTCGATGCCGCCGACCGAGATCAGGACCAGCCGGTCGCCGACACGGGCGTAGAGGCGGCGCAGGACTTCCAGGGAGCGCTCGGCGACCGGCGCACCGGACAGGCCGCCCGCGCCCATCGCCTCCACCTCGGCGGCAGGCGTGGCCAGACCGTCGCGGCGGATGGTGGTGTTGGTGGCGACGATGCCGGCCAGACCCAGCTCGACGGCCAGGTCGGCGACCGCGTCGATGTCGTCGTCGGACAGGTCGGGGGCGATCTTCACCAACACCGGGACGCTGACGCTGTCCAGCACGGCCTGCAGGATCGGGCGCAGCGACTCGACCGCCTGCAGGTCACGCAGACCGGGCGTGTTCGGGGACGAGACGTTGACGACCACGAAATCGGCGAGCGGGCCGAGCAACCGGGCGCTGGTGGCGTAATCGCCGGCCGCGGCCTCGGGTTCGGTGACCTTCGTCTTGCCGATGTTCGCGCCGATCGGGACCGTGGGGTGCGCGCCGTGCAGGCGGGCGGCGGCGGCCGCGGCACCGTGGTTGTTGAAACCCATCCGGTTGATCAGACCGTGGTCGGCGGGCAGCCGGAACAGGCGCGGGGCCGGGTTACCCGGCTGCGCGTGCGCGGTGACGGTGCCGATCTCGGCGAAACCGAATCCGAGCGAGCCCCAGGTGTTCGCGCCGTCGGCGTTCTTGTCGAAACCGGCGGCCAGTCCCAGCGGGGCGGGGAAGTCGACACCGAAGGCCGTGGTGGCCAGGATCGGATCGTCGACGACGGTCAACTTGCGCGCGAGCCAGCGGGTCGGCGGGAACCAGGTGGCGAACCGCAGGGCGGAGAACACCAGGTGGTGCACCCGCTCCGGCGGGATCAGGAACATCAGGCGTAGTAGCAGGGCGTACATGGGTCGGCTCACATTCCGGGCTCGGGCACAGGCAGGACGGCATTCTTGCGGCGGCGCAACAACACCCGGCGGCTGCCGTCGGTGTAGGCGCGCACGCGCGACAACTCCCAGCCACCGAACTCGGCCTGAATGGCCAACCGCATCGAGGCGGTGACCCGGGTGACCTCCGGTGGCAGACGCAGGGGGACGTATTCGTAGTCGTCGTTGCTGGTTTCCCAGCTCGGCGGTACCGCCGAGCGCGAACCGTGAGATCTGGCGGCCATCACTGCCCTCTCTTCCGCTCGTCCGCGCCGATCCGCTGCAGACCGTCGCCCGTGGCCGAGGCCACGAACAGGTCGCCGGTGCGGGGGTCGACGGTCACCGCGTCGGGCTGTCGCAGAGTGGGGAACCGCCCCACCTCGACGCCGATCCCGGTCGACAGGTCGTATCCGACCACCTCGTTGCTCTGCGTGCAGGTCACCCACACCGTGCTGGACCGCGGATCGTAGGCGAGCGCGTAAGGCGATGATGCTACCGGGAAACGCTGCCGCAGGACGAGCGGACCGGCCGAGTAGACCAGCAGTTCGCCGCCCGCGGTGTCGGTGACGATGATCCGTCCCTCCGGGTCGGCGATCGCGTTGGCGGCGCCGTCGCCCGCGCGCAGCATCAGGCCGAGGGCGTCGTCGCGAACGCTGACGACGGCGGTCTGCTTGCGGTCGAGGACGGTGATGTGCTCGCCGGTCAGCGCGATCGCGTCGGCCGAGACGAGGCCGGTGACGGTGCGCGCGACGCTGCCGTCGGGGCGTAGTTCGACGATCGTGCCATCGGCCGTGCCGACCACGAGGTTGCCGTCGGTGCGTGTTTGCACGCTGTGCACGTCACCGTCGACGGCGACCTCGGTGACGGTGCCCGCGCTCGCGTCCACCCGCAGCACGCGGTTCGGCGCGGCGACGAGGACTTCGCCCGGCTTGCCCTGGGCGAGGGCGGCGCCCGCGGCGGGCAGGGTGACGGTCCGCGCGGCGGTGGGCGCGGCCGGGTCGATCAGCGACAGTGTGGTGCCCGCGGTGTCGAGCGCGGCAAGACGGCCGGTCTCGCGTTCGGCCAGCAGGGCTTTCGTGGCGGCGGCGGGGACGACCTGCCCCGCCGGGGCGGTAGCGGTGGCGGGGGAGACGGCCGCGGTGGCGGGTTCTCTGGTCGGTACGTCCGGGGCGCCGTCCTCACCGGCGCATCCGGTCAGCAATACCAGTGCCGCCGCGCCGACCAGCGCTGAGGCGACCGAGCCGCGAGGGCGCATGCACCGAACTCCTAATCTCACGAGGTGACCGCTGATCACCATCTGACCATGATGACTCACCGGTAGCTCCGACCGGGTGGCGCACGTCGGGCCTGTCGGTGACGGGGGTTACTGTTGACGTGTCGACAATCCGTTACCGGCGAACGGCAGGAGATCATCGCGATGACCGACCGGACAACCGCGGGGTTCGGCATCGATGACATCACCGTGGGCCCGTTCGCCCACGGCTTCGGCACCACCGACGACGGCCGCCTGTTCGCCTTCCGCACCCGCCGCGCCACCCTCACGCTGCAGATCTACCGCCCCGACCTGGGTGAAGCCGTGCCCGGCGCCGACGATGTGGTCGCCACCGCGCAGGCACCGGTCACCGATATCGACCTCGGGGACGAGCGCAGTGTCACCGCGTTCGTCCGCGATCTGATCCACGACGCGATCCCGGTCCCGAGGGCCGCGCCGCGGGACACCACGACCGTGCGGAGCATCCTGGGCCGGATCAGTGCCGTCATTGATGGTATGTAGATGGTGATGTCTTCCACATTTTTCGCCAGGGCCGCTGCGGCCACCGCCTGCCTCACGGCCCTCGTCGCTCTCACCGCATGCGGTGGAGGCACCGACGAGGCCTCGGTCGACGCCGCACGGTCTTCGGCCAACGCTTCCCTGTCCGCCTCCATCGCGGTGTCGTCGAGCAAGGCCAATGTGCCGCTGCCGACCGCCGCGGAACTCGACGCGCAGATCAAGCGCGCGCTCGACCCGAACCTGCCCGATGTCGAACGCACCGACCTGATCGAGGACGGCGCCGCGTTCAAAGACGCCATCCCCGATATGTACAAAGCGCTGCGCGACAACCCGCACGCGGTGTACGGCGTCGTCGACCCGGTCTTCGACAATCGTGACGGCACCCTGACCGCCACCATGCGCCTGGACAAGGACGGTTCGGGCACCAACATCCGCACCACTATCGTGCATTTCGTGCTGCTCGACGGGAAGTGGAAGATCTCGCGCACCGATCTGTGCGGCATCCTGCGCTCGGCCGACTACCGCACCGCCGCCTGCGGCTGACGATGCGGGAATCGCGCGCGATGCGGTGGGGCCGATTCGTCCACCGCCACCGCTACCTCGTGCTCGGCGTGTTCGTCCTGACGGTGCTGATCTCGGGCTGGTTCGGCCGCGATATGGCCGGCCGCTACACCCAGGAGGGCTGGTTCGACGAGTCCAGCGAGTCGGTGGCGGCCTCGAAGCTGGCCGACGACATCTTCGGCCGCGACACCGACGGCGACCTGATCGTCATCTACACCGCGCCACCGGGCACCACCGTCGACGATCCCGGGGTGCGTGGCCCCGTCGTCGCCGCGCTGGCGGACCTGCGCGCACGCTACGGCGAGCGCATCCACAAGATCGACAGCTACTGGGACAGTCCCTTCTCGGCGAACGCTTCCGACCCCACCAAGCAGCACGCCTTCGCCAGTATCGGTCTGGCCGGTGGCGGCGGAACGGCGACGGTCAACAACTACCTGGCCCTCAAACCGCATCTGAACGCCGATGTTCCCGGAGCGGGACCGGGCGGCACGACCGTGCAGCTGGCCGGGCTCCAGCCGGTGGTCGAGGGCATCAATATCGGTATGCAGCACGACATCCGACGGGCGGAGATCATCGCGCTGCCGATCGTGGCGATCCTGCTGTACTTCGTGTTCGGCGGCGTCATCGGGGCGTTGCTGCCGGTGATGATCGGCGGGCTCACCGTCCTCGGCACCTCCGGCATCCTGCGGTTCCTCACCGCCCATATCGAGGTCAACGTGTTCGCCAGCGCGGTGATGACGCTGGTCAGCCTCGGCTTGGCGATCGACTACGGGCTCTTCACGGTCACCCGGTTCCGGGAGGAGCTGGCGGCGGGGCGCAGCGTGGAGGAGGCGACCGCGCGCACCGTCGCGACCGCGGGCCGCACCGTGTTGTTCTCCGCCGCGATCATCGCGATCAGTCTCGGCGCGTTGTTCATCTTCCCCAACGGCGTGCTGCGGTCGGTGCCCTACGGCGGCATCTCCGCGGTGATGCTGGCGGCGCTGCTGTCGGTGACCGCACTGCCCGCCGCGTTGAGCATCGCGGGCCGCCGCATCGACTGGCTGGGCTGGAAGCGGTTCTCCCGCAGCAAGACCGAGGCCGAGATCGATGCCGGGTTCTTCTCCCGGCTGGCGCAGTGGGCGATGCGGCGGCCGTGGGCGGTCGTCATCCCGATCGTGCTCGGCCTGCTGGCGTTGAGCATCCCGCTGCGCCATATCGAGTTCGGCGGGATCAGCGAGAAGTACCTGGCCGCGGACAATCCGGCGCGCGTCGCGCAGGAGGACTTCGACCATCTGTTTCCCGGGTTCCGCACCGAACCGCTGAAGCTGGTCGTGGTGAACGCGACGCCGCAGCAGCTCAGCGACATCCGGTACGAGGCCAATCAGGTGCCCGGGCTGACCGGGCGGTTCGAACCCGCGGCGCCGACGAAGGACGGGGTCAACGTGCTCTCGGCCGGGCTGGGCGACAAGCGCGACGCCGACCGGGTGATCGACACCCTGCGGGCCCTGCCCGAACCACCGGGCGTGCGGATCATGGTCGCCGGTATCCCGGCGCTGGAACGCGACAGTATCAACGGCCTCATCGACGGCTTGCCACTGCTGCTGGCGATTCTGATGGCGGCGGCGCTGGCGATGATGGTGATCGCGTTCCGGTCGGTGATCCTGGCCGTGAAGGCCGTCGCGATGAGCGCGCTGAGCCTGGTCTCGACGCTGGGCGTGCTCACCTGGATCTTCGTGGAAGGCCATGGCGCCGGGACCTTCCAGTTCACGCCCGGCCCGCTGATGTTCGCGGTGGTGGCGTTGATCGTCACCGTGATCTTCGGGTTGTCGACCGACTACGAGGTGTTCCTGCTGTCGCGGATCGCGGAGAAACGGGCATCGGGCGCCGACGCCACCGAATCCATCCGCTACGGCGTCGCCCACACCGGCGGCGTGATCACCTCGGCCGCGGCGATCCTCATCGTGGTGACCGGTGCGTTCGGCTTCTCCGATCTGGTCCTGATGAAGTACATCGCCTACGGCATGATCGTGGCCCTCATCATCGACGCGACCATCATCCGCATGGTCCTCACCCCGGCCCTGCTCAAGATCATCTGGCGCTGATCGCAGGCTCGCCGGCATCTTCCTGCCGGCGAGCCCGTGCCGGTTGAATGTCCCCGTGCCGAAACCGTCGCATGCCTACCGATTCCTCGGGCCGGAAAATCTTCGCCGATGCACCGACGGGTTTCGTGCCCACAAATCGCGCGGCTATCGCGACGAATCCCGCCGCTGCGGGTGCCGTTCCAGACAACATCGCGGCGTGCGGGTCGATGTCACCGCGGCACCACCCAGGCTGTCTGGAACGCCAAGGCAATCAGGCCGGCGTTGATGATGAACCCGAGTACGAGGGTGGGCGCGAAGAACAACACGAGCAACACTGTGGAACCGGCGACTCCGGCCGATGTGAGACCGGTCCACCAGGTGTCCGGGACCAGCCATCCGAGCACCGCCAGCGCGGCCGCGGCCAGTGCTACGAACGTGACCACGGCCAGCACCGGACCCACCGAGTACACGAGTCGGCTGTCGATTCCCCGACCGATCAACCACGAGTGATCCGTATCGAACGAGTTGTCCGCATCCGTGTCAGCGGACCCGCGCGGGGGTGCCCGAAACAGAAAGACCAGATGCACCCAGCCGTGTGCGAACAGGATCGCCGCGACCAACCACGCACCCATGGGACTGTCGCGGTCCAGCAACCACCAGACCAGGACGACCACCACCAAGAGAACGACCGCCAGCGGCAGGAGCCCTGTCACCGTCTTGATCGCACCCACCTCCCTCTGCATGACCGCAACGACGCGATGATCATGCGAACCGGCCCTGCCGACGCCGCCGCGAGTGTTTCTCTTCACCGTGGATGCCTCCAACTACACTCCCCGCGTCGCTGGCGAAGGCAGGGCCGTTTGTCACAGACCTCGGTGCCGAAAGAGCCTCCCCTCCACGGGCACACCCCAGCACGGTCCGCACCCGGCGTTGCTCGAGATCATCCGGCGCTGACCAGGGTCTCGCCGGCACCGAGGTGTTGGATGGTTCCGTGCCGAAACTGTCGCATGCCTACCGATTCCTCTCCGGTATCGACACCGCTCGTGCTCCGCTCGTTCTGCTACACGGCTCGGACGGCACCGAATCCGACCTGCTGCCGTGGGCCGAGGACATCGCGCCGGGAGCGGCGCGACTGGGTATCCGTGGAACCGTCGTCACGGATGGCGGGTACGCCTTCTTCCGTCGCTTTCCGGATCGCCGGGTGGACGAAACGGACCTGGACGCCCGGGTGCCGGTGCTGGCCGAGTTCATCGAAACGTCGTGCTCCCGACTCCATCTCACCCGCCTGCCGGTCGTGATCGGGTTCTCCAACGGTGCGATCATGGCCGCGGCGTTGCTGATGGCCCGCCCCGAGTTGCTGGCGGGGGCGATTCTGTTCCGGCCACTGTCGCCGTTCGCCGACGACGATCGCTACCGGTCGGATCGCACGCCGGTGCTGATCGTCGACGGCGCGAACGACGACCGCAGGTCAGCTGGCGACGGTCGGCGATTGGCCGGACGGCTGCGTCGTGCGGGTGCGCCGGTGACCCATCGTGTGCTATCCGTCGGTCACGCCGTGACCTCAGCGGACATCGCCATTGCGCACGAGTGGTGGCGCGCATGCGAGCTGTGAGGCTGAACCCGGGCGGCGGACGCGTGAGTACGGGCCAGCCGCCGGGTGGGGATCAGGTGGTCTTGATGATGCCGCCGTCGATGACGAAGTCGGCGCCGACGATGTTGGCGGCTCTGCCGGAGGCGAGGAACGTGATCAGGGCGGCGACCTCCTCGGGTTCGGTGATGCGGCGGGAGGCGATGTCGAACTGTGCGGGCAGCGCGTCGAGGAACTGCTCCTGCGATACGCCCTGGGCGGAGGCCAGTTTGGCGCCGATGCGATGCTCGTCGCGCCAGATCCGGGTCCCGACCGGGCCGGGGGAGACCGTGTTGACCCGCACCCCTCGCGGACCGAACTCCTCGCTGAGACGCTTGCCGAACGACGCCAGGGCGGCCTTGGCCTCGCTGTAGCCGACCGGACCGGAGCCGGGGACGTGGGCGTTGATCGAGGACACGTTGACGATGACGCCCCGCCGGTCGAGGAGGCTGGGCAGGGCGGCTCGGGTGGCCCAGATCGCGCTGAAGAGGTTGAGGTCGAGGTAGTGGCGCCATTGGTCGTCGCTGCTGTGGAGGAACCCGTCCAGGTCGAGCCATTCCGGGTCGCCGCCGCCGACGTTGTTGACCAGGATGTCGATGCCGCCGAGTTCCTCGAGCGCGGTGCCGATGACCGTGACCGCACCGTCCCGGGTGCTGAGGTCGGCGGAAACCGTAGCGGCCGAGACCTTCTCGAGTTCGGGGGTGATGGTGCGGGCCGCGCCGACGACGCGGACGCCTGCCTCGGCGAAGGCTTCGGCGACGGCCAAGCCGATGCCACGGGAGGCCCCGGTGACGACCGCGGTCTTGCCGGTGAGTGCGAGATCCATGGAACTACCTTTCTTGAACTACAGGTCAAATATTTGGACAGGCGGAAGCCACTCGATGGCCGAGTGGGAGATCAGAGGACGGTCAGCGCGACATCGACGAGACGGTAGAGCTCGGGGGCGTCGTTGGTCTTGGCCATGATGCGCAAGCCGGCGCTGGTGGTGAACAGGAGGGCGGCGACCGCGCCCGGATCGACGGCGGCGTCGACATCGCCGTCGCGGCGACCTCGGTCGATCCGGGCGGCCAGTGTCGCGACGATGCGGCGCTCGATGCCACACAGGGTCTCGGTGATCGCCGGGTCCTGGCCACCGAACTCGGCGGCGGTATTGACCGCCAGGCAGCCGCGCCGGACCGGTGTGGTGAAGTCGAGATCCACGGCGGCGCGCAGGTAGGCACGCAGACAGTCGCGGGTGGTGCCAGGGCGCGACATGTAGTCCTCGGCCATGGCGACGCCGTTGTGCCCGTAGCGTTCGAGCGCCTGATCGAACAGCGCGCGCTTGCTGCCGAAGGTGTTGTAGAGACTGCCTTTGCCGATGCCGGTGGCGTCGGCGAGTTGCGCGGGGGAGGTGTTGGCGTAGCCGTAGGACCAGAACTGGTCCATGGCGCGATCGATCACCGTGTCGGCGTCGAAGTTGCGTGGCCTGGCCATGTTGTCACCGTAGAGGTTCTATACCTCTGGGTCAATAACTCGACCCGAATTCGCGATCAGTGCTGACCACGCTCGGGCAGGACGAGTTGGGCGCCGGTGACCGGGTGATCGAAGACGTCGACGGGGTGACGGTAGACCTCGGTGAGGAGTGCGGGGGTCAGGACCGTGCGCGGTGGGCCGTCTGCGGCGACCCGTCCGGCATCCAGCACCGTGACCCGGTCGGCGTAAGCGGCGGCGACCCCGAGATCGTGGACGACGACCACCACGGCCGCGCCCTCGGTCGCGCGGGTCGCGGCCAAGCGCAGCACGGCCTCCTGGTGGCCGAGATCGAGAGCGGCGGTGGGTTCGTCGAGCAAGAGGGTGGCGGTGTCCTGGGCGAGAACTCGCGCCAGCGCGACCCTGGCGCGTTCGCCGCCGGACAGCGACGGGAAGATCCGCTCGGCCAGGTGGGTGACGTCGGTGGCGGCCAGCGCGGCGGCGATGAGCTCGTCGTCGTGGTCGGCGGCGGGGGTGTGCAGCCACGGTGCGCGGCCCATCGCGACGACTTCGCGTGCGGTGAACGGGAATCCGACCGCGTGCGACTGCGGCAGCACCGCGCGGCGGCGAGCCATGTCGGCAGGGGTCCAGTGGGACAGCGCGTGCCCTTCGAGCCGCACGGCGCCGGAATCGGGTTCGAGTTCCCCGGCCAGCGCGGCGAGCAGGCTCGACTTGCCTGCCCCGTTCGGGCCGACCAGGGCGACGATCTCGCCCGCCGCCACCTGGAAGTCGATGTTCTCGAGTACGGTCCGGCTACCCCGCCGAACGGTCAGTCCGGCCGCGCGCAGGGTCACCGTGCCGGGTGCGGGCCGGTGCGGCACATCGGGTGTCCGGGCGAACAGGCTGCGCCAGGACCGGGCGCGGCGCGGGGGCGTCACCGGTGTGGCCACCGCCGGATCGTGGGGTCGGATGTCGGTCATCCCCAGCCTCCCGCGCGGGCCCGGGTGCGGCGCAGCAGCCAGAAGAAGAACGGGCCGCCGATGAGCGAGGTCAACATGCCCAGGGGCAGGTCGGCATTGTCGACCAGGGTGCGCGCGAGGACGTCGGCCCCGAGCAGCACCACCGCGCCGACGATCGCGCTCAGCGGCACCAGCACTCGATGGCCCGGCCCGACCAGCATCCGGACCACGTGCGGCACGATGAGCCCGACGAACAGGATGATGCCGCTGAACGCCACACCCGCGGCGGTCAGCACGGCCACCACCACGATGACCTGCCTGCGCAACCGCTCGACATCGACACCGAGGTGCCGGGCGGCGGAGTCGCCGAGGGCGAGCAGATCCAGGCGTGGCGCGATCAGGACGGCGGCGAGCACCCCTGCCGCGGTGAGTACGGCCACGATCGCCACGGCCTGCCAGGTGGCGCCGTTGAGGCTGCCCAGCTGCCAGAACACGATCTGATCGCGCGCGGCGGGAGTGGCCACGAACAGCAGCAGGGCGATCAGACCGCCCGCGAACGCGTTGATCGCGACACCGGTCAGGATCAGCGTCACCACCTCGGTCCGCCCACCCGACCGGGACAGCAGGTACACGAGCACTGTGGTGAGCAGGCCCGCGACGAACGCCGCGGCGGCCACCGACCAGGCCGCGACGAACGCGCCACCGACCACGATGACCGTGCCCGCGCCGACCGCGGCGCCCGCCGACACACCGATCACGCCGGGTTCGGCGAGCGGGTTGGCGAACACGCCCTGCAGCAACGCTCCCGCCGTCGCCAGCGCGGCGCCGACCAGGATCGCGAGGGCCACCCGGGGGAATCGCACCTCCCACAGCGTCACCTCGCCCGCCGGATGGGCGGGCAGGGGGCCGAGATCGAGCCCGATCCGGTGGGCGACGCTGCCCAGCACCTCGGCCGCGGTGGTCGGCACCTGACCCAGCACCGACGACACCAGCGCCAGCGCGACCAGCGCGAGCAGCGCGACGGCGAAGACGACAGCGACCCGGGCGGTCCGGTGCCGAGGGTGCGGTAACGGGTCCGGCGTCGCGTCGTCGATCCGCGGGGCGTCCGCGGACTTCGTCAGGTCGGGGGCATCGCTCATGCCGGCTTGCCGTAGACGGCGTCGGCCAGGGCGGTGATGACGCGGCCGGTGTTGGGGCCGAAGCTGAGCACCACCGCGTCGGCCATGTCCACGACCCGATGATTGCGACCGGCGGGAGTCTGGGCGATGCCGGGCACCTTCACCAAGCCGTCGACCCCGCCGACGGACTTCAGCCCGTCCGACATCACCAGCAGCACATCGGGCGCCGCGGCGATCATCGCCTCGCTGGTGATCGCGGTGAACGGTTCGCCGACCCCGGACGCGGTGCCCGCGTCGACGGCGCCGATGGCGGTGATCAGCGAGTCCGCGCCCGAGCCGCGGCCCGCGATCATGGTGATCGCGCTGCTGCGCAAGTACAGGAAGGCGATGGTGGGCTGCGGGTCCTGCTTCGGCACGCGGGCTGTGGCGGCGGCGATCTCGTCGCGGGTGCGCTGGCCCAGCCGGGTTCCCGCCTCCGGCACACCGAGTGCGCCGGCGACGGCCTCGATCTGCGGGACGACGCCGTCCATGGTGCGCTGCGGGTCGAAGTAGACGACGGTGACGCCCGCCGCCCGCAGTTGTTCACGCACGGCGGGTGCGGCACTGGTGGTATCGGTGAGGAACACCGACGGGCGCAGCGCGAGCACCGCTTCGACGCTCAGGCTGCCGTTGCCGCCGGCCACGTTCGGCACGTTCGCGACGGCGGGGAAAGAGGCAGAGGTGCTGCGGCCGACGAGGTTCGCGCCGAGCCCGAGGGCGTACACGGTCTGGGCCAGGGTGCCGTAGCGGTCGACGGCGATGATCCGCGAGGTGTCGGTGACGGTCACCTCGGTGCCGTCGAAGGACCGTGCGGTCACGGGCAGCTGCGGAGTGGGCGCGGCACCGATCGGGACCGGGTCGAGGTCGGTCAGCTGTGCGGTCACCGGGCCGCCGGTGGTGGCAGTCGATGCGGGGTTGCTTCCCGTGCAGGCGACGGCGCCGGTCAGCACCGTCGCCGCGAGCATCGCCGTCAGCACACCACGCAGTCTCATGCAGGTAAGGCTAGCCATCATTCGGAACGGGCGCTCACATCGTCCAGGGCCGCCGCGATCGCGCGCGGCAACTCGAGGGTCTCGGCGGCCAGCACGCCGGTGAGCTGACCGATGTCACGGGCACCGACGATCATGCTCGCGATGCCGGGCCGGTCGCGGATCCAGGCCAGCGCGACCGCCAGCGGTGAGGTGCCGAGGCCATCAGCCGCGGTGACCAACGCGTCCACCACCCGCGTCGCCCGCTCGTCGTCGAGCCTGCGTCGGATCTCGGCGGCCGTCGCCTCGTCGGCACCCCGCGAGTCGGCGGGCACGCCGTCGCGGTACTTGCCGGTGAGAATGCCTCCGGCCAGCGGCGCCGAGGCGATGATGCCGACCCCGTGGTGCCGGGCGGCCGGGATCACATCGGACTCGGTGCCCCGCGCGAGCAGCGAATACGGCGTCTGCGCCACGGTGATCGGCGCGATCGCGGCCAGACTGGCCAGCTGCCAGGCCGCGAATCCGCGCACGCCCGCGTAGCGGGTCCGGCCGGTCCTGACCGCGGTCTCCAAGGTCGCGGCGACCTCGTCGAGCGGGGTGTAGGGATCCCAGGCGGCGATGCTCCAGATATCGAGATGGTCGGTGCCGAGCTCACGCAGCGTGCGGTCGAGCTGGGCGAGCAGCGTCCGTCGCGAGGCGTCGACCACCGGGCCCGTCGCCGCGGGGGCCGGCACCGAATCGCCGACACCGGCGCCGGGCGCGTGCAGCACGACACCCGCGCTGCCGCTGAGCACCAGCTCGTCGCGGGCGACCAGATCGCCGAGCAGATCGGCCAGGATCCGCTGCGCCGCGCCGTTGCCGTAGACGGGGGAGAGATCGACGAGAGTGCCACCGGCCTCGGTGAACGCCGCCAACTGCACCGACGCCTCGTCGGCGTCGGTATGGGTCCCCCAGGTATGGGTCGCCAACCCGATTCGCGACACCCGAAGGCCGCTGCGTCCCACCGTTCGCTGTTCCATCACCGCGCCCGCGTTTTCGTCACGTCGACCAGCCTAATGGGCCGCCCTCGGCCGCCTTCGCCGACGACCCGTGGCGTCGCGCACTCTCAGCAGATCCCAAGGTGGGCGGGCGGCACCGGCGCAGCCGGGCGGGTAGGGTCGCTGCGGGATCGCGGCCCCACCCGGCCGCACGTGAAGCAAAAGCCCAGGAGGACGCGGTCTTTCGGGCACGAGATAGCAGGAGGACGCGGTGGGCGAGTCGATGACCTGGATACAGGCATTGGTACTCGGGCTTGTGCAAGGACTTACCGAGTTCCTGCCGGTCTCCTCTTCGGCGCACCTGCGCATCGTCTCGGGCGTGTTCTTCGGCGACGACGCCGGCGCCTCGTTCACCGCCGTCACCCAGCTCGGTACCGAGGCCGCCGTCCTGGTGTACTTCGCCAAGGACATCTGGCGAATCATCGTCGCCTGGTTCACCACCCTCGGTATGCGGCTGCGCGAACGATCCCAGCGCGAAGTCGCGGTCGCCGACCGGGTCACCACCAAACTGCCGGTGATGGATCGCAGCGCTCGCGACGCCTACGAGCGTGACACCCAGCGCGAACTGGACTACCGCATCGGTTGGTACGTGATCATCGCCACCATCCCGATCGGCGTGCTCGGGTTCCTGTTCAAGGACGAGATCCGCACCGGCGCCCGGAACCTGTGGCTGGTGTCGTTCATGCTGGTCGCGTTCGCGCTGGTGATCGCCGCCGGTGAGCACTTCGGCAGCAAGACCCGTCCGATCGAGCAGCTGACCACCCGCGACGGCCTGATCATGGGCCTGGCGCAGTGTCTGGCGCTGGTTCCCGGCGTCTCGCGCTCCGGCGCCACCTCCACCGCGGGTCTGTTCCTCGGCCTGCAGCGCGAAGCGGCCGTCCGCTTCTCGTTCCTGCTCGCGATTCCCGCGGTCACCGCCTCGGGCCTGTTCAGCCTGCCGGACGCCTTCGAACCCGCCGGTGAAGGCCTCAACGCCAGCGGTCCGCAGCTGCTGGTCGCGACGATCATCGCCTTCGTCGTCGGCTACGCCTCGGTCGCCTGGCTGCTCAAGTTCGTCGGCAAGCATTCGTTCTACTGGTTCGTCGGTTACCGGATCATCCTCGGCCTGGTCGTGATGGGCCTGCTCGCCGCGGGCGTCGTCTCGGCGACCTGAGCCGCCGGGCACTGATGGTTAGGCTGGTCCCATGACGGTGATCCTGCTCCGGCACGGAGTGTCCACGTCGAACACCGCGCGGACCCTGGCCGGCCGCACTCCCGGTGTCGAACTCACCGACCGCGGTACCGAGCAGGCCGCCGCGGTCGCCGACCGGCTGGCGACGCTGCCGATCGAACACATCGCCAGCTCACCGTTGTTGCGTTGTCAGCGCACGGTCGCCCCGCTCGCCGAGAAACTCGGCCTCGAACCCGAGCACGACGAACGGCTCATCGAGGTCGACTACGGCGACTGGACCGGCCGCCCGCTGGCCGAACTGCTCACCGAACCGCTGTGGAAGGTCGTGCAGCGGCACGCCTCCGGTGCGGTGTTCCCCGGTGGGGAGGGCCTGGCTCAGGTCCAGCAGCGTGCGGTCGCCGCGGTCCGCGACACCGAACGCCGCTTGTCCGAGCAGGCGGGCCGTGACGTGCTGTGGGTCGCCTGCGCGCACGGCGACATCATCAAATCGATCCTGGCCGACGCACTCGGCCTGCATCTGGACAGTTTCCAGCGGATCGCGGTGGAACCCGCCTCGATCAGCGTCGTCCGGTACAGCCCGGTCGGGCCGTCGGTGTGGAAGTTCAACGACACCGGTGCCGACCTGTCCGCCCTCGCCGTCACCGCGTCGCCGACTCCCGGTGGAGAGGTGACGAATGCCGCGGGCGCGGATAATGGGAATGCGGGACACCGCGATTCTCCTTAGAGGGAGGGTGTTCGTGAGTGTCGAACAGGGTCACGTAGCAGGAGGTGCATGTGTCACGCGCAATCCATGTATTTCGCACCCCCGATCGTTTCGTCGCCGGTACCGTCGGTGAGCCGGGCGATCGTTCGTTCTACCTGCAGGCTGTGCAGGAACCGCGCGTGGTCAGCGTGCTGCTGGAGAAGCAGCAGGTGAAGGTGCTCGCCGACCGGATGGGACTGCTGCTCGACGAGGTGGCCCGTCGCTTCGGCGCCGAGGTGCCGCCGGAGGGCGAGGACGTCCGCGATGTCGCGCCGCTGGTGACCCCGATCGATACCGAGTTCCGGGTGGGCACCATGGGTCTGGGCTGGGACGCCGACGCGGGCGCCGTGGTGGTGGAACTGCTGGCGATCACCGAGACCGAGGTCGACGAATCGGTGGTGCTCGACGACACCGAGGAAGGCCCCGACGCCGTGCGGGTCTTCCTGACCCCTATCCAGGCCCGTGAATTCGCGTTGCGCTCGGCGCGGGTGATCGCGGCGGGTAGGCCGCCGTGTCCGCTGTGCGGTGAACCGCTGTCCGCGCGTGGTCACATGTGCGTGCGCACCAACGGCTACAAGCGCGGCGAGATCTTCGGCGCGGCCGAGATCGACGAGGAGTGATCCGGTGACCGCACTCACCGAAGGCGAGCTGGACATCGTCGGCCGTGTCGGCGTCGCCAGCAACCTGACGCTGGTGTGCGAGATCGCCGCGCCCGAGCCCGACGGCGCACCGCTGCGCGTGGTGTACAAGCCGGTGCGCGGGGAGCGTCCGCTGTGGGACTTCCCGGACGGCACCCTCGCTGGCCGGGAAGTCGCCTCCTACCTGATCTCCGAACAGCTGGGCTGGGGTGTCATCCCGGAGACGGTGTTGCGCGACGGGCCGTTCGGGCCCGGCATGGTGCAGCGGTGGGTGACCTCGGTCGACCACCACACCGAGACGAAGCCGCGCCTGGATCTGGTCGACCTGTGCCGACCGGGCACGGTGCCCGACGGTTTCTGCGAAGTCCTGCGTGCTCTCGACGGTGAGGGCAACGAGGTGTCACTGATTCACGCCGACGATCCACGCCTACAGCGGATGGCGGTGCTCGACCTGCTGCTCAACAACGCCGATCGCAAGGGCGGGCACGCGCTCGAAGGCGTCGACGGGCAGGTCTATGGCGTCGATCACGGCATCTGCCTGCACTCCGAGCCGAAACTGCGCACGGTGCTGTGGGGCTGGGCCGGGCGCCCAGTGCACGAATCACTGATCACCGACATCACCGCGTTCGCCGCGAATCTGCCCGGCGCCGTGGCCGATTCGCTGGCCGAGCACATCACCGACGCCGAGATCACCGCGCTGACCGAACGCACGAAGGCGCTGCTCGAGGATCCGGTGATGCCGCTGCCCAACTCGTCGCGCCCGATTCCCTGGCCCGCGTTCTGATCCCAGGGTGGCCCTGTCACGGTCTGCCTGCGTCGGCGATTCCCCGCCAGACTGACCGTATGCTCCGCTACCGCCTGCTCGGCCATACCGGCCTGCGCGTCTCCGAGTTCGCTCTGGGCACCATGCGTTTCGACGACCCCGTCGAGGCCGCCAGGATCATCGACACCTATGCCGAGGTGGGCGGCAACTTCCTCGACACCGCCTCCGCCTACGGCGAGAGCGAGGCGATCCTCGGCCGGGTGCTGCGCGCGCGGGACCGCTTCGTGCTCGGCACCAAGTACACCCTCAGCCGTGACGCCACCGACCCCAACGCGGCGGGCAACCACCGCAAGAACCTGGTGCTGTCACTGGAACAGAGCCTGCGCAGGCTGCGCACCGACTACGTCGACGTGTACTGGGTGCACGTGTGGGACCGGCACACGCCGATCGAGGAGACGATGCGCGCCCTCGACGACGTGGTGCGGGCTGGAAAAGCGCTGGCCATCGGCATCTCCGACGCACCCGCCTGGGTCATCGCCCGCGCCAACACGCTCGCGCAGTCCCGCGATCGGACCCCGTTCGCCGCCGTCCAGGTGCCCTACAACCTGCTCGAACGTGGCATCGAACGGGAACTGCTGCCGATGGCCGAAGCCTTCGGGCTCACCGTCACCGCGTGGTCACCGCTGGCCGGGGGCGCTCTCTCGCCAGGGGCGGGCCGGGCCACGACGCCCTCGGAACTGGCCGCGGTCGCGGCAGTGACACACGTGGCCTCGGGACTGGGCGTCGCGGCCGAGCAGGTGGCTTTGGCCTGGACACGGCAGCGCAGTCGCGCGGTGCTGCCGATCCTCGGGGTACGCACCGCCGAGCAACTCGCGGGCAATCTGGCGGCGGCGCGACTGCGCCTGCCCGCCGACGCGGTCCGAGTGCTCGACGACGCGGTGCCGTTCGACCGGGGCTTCCCGGCCGATTTCGTCGCCGAATGTGATGCGAGCCCGATGGTTTACGGCGCCGCGGTGGACCGCGTCGATGTCGACGATTCCGGCCCACGGATCCGCTGACGTCGGGTATCTTGAGGCTGCTTTTCCGGGTCGGGGCCGGTGCTAGTGTGCTCCAAGCACTTTCGTCATTCCACGCAAGATCAGAGGAAATCTATGTCGACCCGATCGATCGTCACCACCTCCGCCGCCGCGCTGCTACTCACCGGCGCCGTCGCCGCCGTGGCCGCGCCCGCGCAGGCCTTCCCCAGCGGCTGGTGGGCCGAGAAGACCTACGTGTGCAAGGCTACCGACCGCAACACCGGTGCTCCGCTGCCCGACGTCACCGTGCAGGCCGCCGATCAGGTCGGTGCCTCGTTCTACGCGCTGCCGCAGTTCGGCCCGGACGTCGACGGCGCGAACGTGCAGTGCTACCTGCAGGCGTGATCGAACGATGAGTTCGGTGTCGCCGCTCCCGACGCGCGGCGACACCGGGCCGTCGCCCAGCCCCCGGCCCAGCCGGAGTGCGCGCTGAGGAGTCGCTCGATGGCCGCGGACTGCCCCAGCACCGCGTGACCCACCTCGGGCAGCGCACGCACCTCGCCCCACGCGAAGCAAGCCCGCGCCCGCTCGGCACCGCGCGCCGAATCGACGAGCACGTCGCCGACGCCCAGCGCCGGCACGTCCATCGCGCGCAGGTCCACGTCGGCGGAGAACGGTAACCGGTCGGTGCACGGCGAGAAGCGCCGGAAAGGTCGACTCCACTTCGAGGACGTCCGGGATTCAGCAGCGTCCGACGTGTGAGAATGATCGCGGAGAATCCGCATCGGCAACCATCTGCCCAGGTGGGGTGGGTTCGGGCCGGTAGGTCGCCCGCCACCGCCGTGACCAGCGGATCTGCCTGAGCACAACCCTTGACGCAACCCCCGGAACACGTTTGTGTGCAGGTAGCGGGCCGCTCCGGCGACACCGCGGGCAACCGCGTGACCGGCCCGCGGGCCGGGCGCCACAACGGGGGCTCTACCCTCGAATCATGCAGTCCTGGTCCGATATCGCCCTACCGACCGTCCCCGGAGCAGGGCCGCCGTTGCGGTTGTTCGACACCGCCGACCGCCAGGTCCGCCCGGTCACCCCCGGCGCGACCGCGAAGATGTACGTCTGCGGCATCACTCCCTACGACGCCACCCACCTCGGCCACGCCGCCACCTACCTCACGTTCGACCTGATCAACCGGCTGTGGCGCGACGCGGGCCACGACGTGCACTACGTGCAGAACGTCACCGACGTCGATGATCCGCTGTTCGAGCGCGCCGCCCGCGACGGCGTCGACTGGCGTGACCTCGGCAGCTCGGAGATCGAGCTGTTCCGCGAGGACATGACCGCCCTGCAGGTGCTGCCCCCGAAGCACTACATCGGCGCGATCGAGTCCGTCGAGGAGGTGGTGGAGCTGGTGCAGAAGCTGCTCGCCGCCGGCGCCGCCTACATCGTCGACGACGCCGAGTTCCCGGACATCTACTTCCGTACCGACGCCACCGAGCAGTTCGGCTACGAGTCCGGCTACGACCGGGCCACCATGGAGCAGCTGTTCGCCGAGCGCGGCGGTGACCCCGACCGTCCCGGCAAGCGCGACGTCATCGACGCGCTGCTGTGGCGGGCCGAGCGCCCGGGCGAACCGTCCTGGCAGGCCCCGTTCGGCGCGGGCCGCCCCGGCTGGCACATCGAATGTGCGGCGATCGCGCTCAACCGCATCGGCACCGAGTTCGACGTCCAAGGCGGCGGCTCGGACCTGATCTACCCGCACCACGAATACTCCGCCGCGCACGCCGAGGCGATCACCGGCGCGCGCCGCTTCGCCCGCCACTACGTGCACGCCGGGCTGATCGGCCTCGACGGCGAGAAGATGTCGAAGTCCAAGGGCAACCTGGTGCTGGTGTCGAAGCTGCGCCGCTCCGGCGTCGACCCGGCCGCGATCCGCCTCGGCCTGCTCGCCGGGCACTACCGCGAGGACCGGATGTGGACCGACGACGTCCTCACCGCGGCCCAGGCCCGCCTGGCCCGCTGGCGCGAAGCCGCCGCCCTGGCCACCGGCCCGTCGGCCGCCGACACCGTCGCCCGGCTGCGCCAGCACCTGGCCGACGACCTGGACACCCCGAAGGCGCTCGACGCCGTCGACAACTGGGTCGAGCAGGCACTCACCTACGGTGGGGCCGATCCGGCCGCGCCCGCGCTGGTACGTGACGCCGTGGACGCGCTGCTGGGTATCACGCTCTGACAATCGCGGGTCACCCGGCGACATTGGTCGTCTCGTGACCCGCACCGGGTACTGTCGCCGGCAAGTGAGGCGCGGCGCGCTGTCGCGTCGTGCGCTCGACCGGCGACAGGAGCGGCGATGCCTGACACGCACCACCCCGTCACCGCCTCGGCGACCACGGTCCTGCACGTCGGCGGCCTGCATCGCGCCGGCTCCCGGCAGACCCTGGCCGCCGCGCTGCGACATCGGCCCGGAGTTCTCGCGGTCGAGGCCAACCCGCTCACGCAGACCGCCACCGTCACCTACGACCCGGGTGTGACCTCGGTCACCGATCTGCGCACCTGGATCCGCGACTGCGGCTACCACTGCGCGGGCCGCTCGGTGCCCACCCACCTCTGCGATCCGGCGAGCGAACCCTCCGCCGTGGAGCACACCCCGGCGGCCACCACCCCACCCGGCGGCCGTACCGCCGACCACGACACGGCGATGGCAGGCCACCATCACGGCGGCGACGCGGCCATGTCCATGGACGACATGGCCCGCGACATGCGCAACCGCTTCCTGGTCGCGCTGGTCTTCTCCACCCTGGTCATGCTGTGGTCGCCGATGGCCACCCACATGCTGGGTCTGCACCTGGCGGTCCCGTTCGGCCTGCGCGCCGACGTGTGGATGCTGATCCTGAGCCTGCCGGTGATCTGCTACTCGTCGACGATCTTCTTCACGGGCGCGTGGCAGGCGCTGCGGGCGCACACCCTCGACATGATGGTGCTGGTCTCGGTCGGCATCGGCACCGGCTGGCTGTATTCGCTGTACGTGACGCTCACCGGCGGCGGCGAGGTGTTCTACGAGGCCTCCACCATGCTGGCGACATTCGTGTTGCTCGGGCACTGGTTCGAGATGCGAGCGCGCGGCGGCGCCAACGACGCGGTCTCCACGCTGCTGGACCTGTCGCCGCCGAAAGCGGTGGTGCTGCGCGACGGGAGCGAGGTCGAGATCCCCACCGCCGACGTCGCTGTCGGTGACGTGCTGCTGGTGCGCCCCGGTGCCAAGATCGCCGTCGACGGCACCGTGCTCGACGGATCCAGCGAGGTCGACGAATCCATGGTCACCGGCGAGAGCCTGCCGGTGCACAAGGAACCCGGTTCGCCGGTCATCGGCGCGACCATCAACACCACCGGCAGTCTGCGGGTGCGGGCCACCAAAGTCGGCTCCGACACCGCGCTCGCCCAGATCATCGACCTAGTCCAGCAGGCGCAGAATTCGAAGGCGCCGGGTCAACGGCTCGCCGACCGGGCGGCGTTCTGGCTGACCCTGGTGGCGTTGATCGGCAGTGTGACCACGCTGGCGGTGTGGCTGCTCGCCGGTGCCTCGCTGAGCCGGGCGCTGTTGTTCGCGATCACCGTGGTCGTCGTGACCTGCCCCGACGCACTGGGCCTGGCGACACCGACGGCGATCCTGGTCGGCACCGGGCTCGGCGCGAAACGCGGTGTGCTGTTCAAGAACGCGACGGCGCTCGAGGACGCGGCCCGCATCGACGTGGTGGTGATGGACAAGACGGGCACCCTCACCAAGGGAACACCGGAGGTCACCGACGTGGTGCCCGCACCCGGCGTCGACACCGATCGGATGCTCGCGGTGGCCGCGGCGGTGGAACGCGAGTCCGAGCATCCGCTGGCCGAGGCGATCGTCGAGTACGCGAAAGACCAGGGCGCCCTGGCACTGTCGGCGACCGAGTTCCGGAATGTGCCGGGGCGCGGGGCGATCGCCACCGTCGACGGTCACCGCGTCGTCGTCGGCAATCGCGGGCTGCTCGACCGGGAACACATCGCCCTGGGCGAGCTGGCGACCCGGCGCGAGGACCTGGCGGCCTCGGGCCACACCGCCGTCCTGGTCGCCGTCGACGGCGCCGCGGTCGCGGTCATCGCCCTCGCCGACGCCCCGCGGCCCACCTCCGTCGCCGCGGTCGCCGCCCTGCACGAGCTCGGCGTGGACGTGGTCATGCTGACCGGCGACAACCAGGCGACCGCCCAGCGCATCGCCACCGACCTCGGCATCGACACCGTGATCGCCGACGTCCTGCCCGGCGACAAGGCCGACCGGATCGCCGAGCTGCAGCGGGCGGGCAAGAAGGTCGCGATGGTCGGCGACGGCGTCAACGACGCGCCCGCCCTCGCGCGGGCCGATCTGGGCATCGCCATCGGCGCGGGCACCGACGTGGCCATTCAGACCGCCGACGTCGTGCTCATGCGCTCGGACCCGTTCACCGTGTCGACCGCGCTGCGCATCGGTCGCGGCACCGTTGGCAAGGAACACCAGAATCTGGCCTGGGCGATCGGCTACAACGGCATCGCGCTGCCCATCGCCGCCGGGGTGTTCGCCCCGTGGGGCCTGACCATGCGCCCCGAGATCGCGGCTATGGCCATGTCGGGATCGAGCTTGATCGTCGCCCTCAACGCGCTGCACCTCAAACGCCTGCCGCTGCCCGACTCGCCGGACGGGCGACGCACCGCCGGGTAACCGGCCGACTGGCCGCGAACCGCGGGCCGAACGCCTACATTCGAACGATGGAATCGATCGAGATCGATACTCCCACCGGCCGAATCGACGCGCTGATCGCGCGCCCGCAGGGCGAAGGCCCGTGGCCGGGCGTGGTCGTCCTCCACGACGCCCTCGGCATCAACGCCGACCTGCGCCACCAGCTCGACATCGTCGCCGACGCGGGCTACCTGGCGATCGCGCCGAATCTGTTCGCGCGCGGCCGGGTCCGCTGCATCCAGCAGGCGTTCCGCGCGGTCGCGTTCACCGGGAAGGGGCCCGCGGTGGGGGAGATCCTCGCCGCCCGCGACCGGCTCGCCGAAGACCCCGACTGCACCGGCCGGATCGCCGTGCTCGGCTTCTGCCTGGGCGGTGGTTTCGCACTGCTCACCGCGCCCCAGGGGTTCCACGCCTCGGCACCGTTCTACGGCAGCCTCTACGGCGACTACCGGACCCTGCTCGACGGCGCGTGCCCGGTGGTTGCCAGCTACGGACGACTCGATCCGGCGCTGCCGGGTGCCGCGCACAAGCTCGAGACGGCGCTGACGGCGGGCGGAGTCGACCACGACATCAAGACCTATCCGAACGCCACCCACAGCTTCGCCAATGTCCTGCCGGGAAACGCGGTGCTCGAACGCATCGGCATCGGCTACGACGCGGCCGCCACCGACGACGCCTGGCAGCGCATCTTCGCCTTCTTCGACCGGCACCTGCGCACCGGCGCGTGAGCCGCGCACCACGGTTGCCGGGAGTGTGCGGCGTTTATACTGTGGCCAAGCGCAGCTGACCTGCCGTCGATCGGAGAGCGTCACATGGGGTACCAGCGCATCGTGGTGGGGACCAACGGCTCGGAGTCCGGACAGACGGCGGTCGTCGTCGCGGGGGAACTGGCGGTCAAGCTCGGTGTCGGGGTCACCGTCGTGAGCGTCTGGAAGGAAGCCACGCTGAAGGCGGGGACCGATGCCGCCTGGGCCGCGGAGATCACCGCGGCGGCGGCCGCCTTTCTCGTCGAGGCGGGGGTGACCGAGGTGCGCCGCAGGGAACTGCCCGGCACGGCGGGCGCGGTCCTGCTCGAGGTCGCCGCCGCCGAACCCGGCACGCTGCTGGTCGTCGGCGGTGGTGGGCTGGGCAGTTCGAAGGCGCGCCTGCTCGGGTCGACCGCCAATCACGTGTCCCACCACAGCGAATCCGATGTGGTGTTCACCCACAAGATCCCGAAGCGGTGGACCACGGTCGGGCTCACCACCGACGGGTCGGCGAGCTCGATCACCGCGGTGCGCCGTGGCTACGAGGTCGCCGTCGCGCTCGGCGCGCGCCCGTTCCTGGTGACCGCCGCCAAGACCGACGACGACGGCGCCGTCACCCTGATCGAGGTGGAGGGCCAGGTCCACGTCGAGGATCCGGAGCTGTTCGGTCACGACGTCCTCACCGGAGTCCCCGCGGCCGAGGCGATCTGCAACGCGGCCTGGAAGTACGACCTCGTCGTGATCGGCAATCGCGGAATGAGCGGTCCCGCACGGCTGTTGGGCTCGGTCGCCAACAAGGTCACCCACGACATCGACACCAACCTGCTGCTGGTCAACACCACCCACGCCTGATTTCGAGTTTGCTCCGGTTTAGCGGGTAACCGCGAAAGCTGCCCGAAACCACCTGGTCGGTCACTTATGATGACCCGAACGCGCGAGGTTCGGAACACGACGGAGTGGACGCCGGATGAATGCTGGGATCGAAGCGGCGGGCTTCTTCGGCCTGCTCGACTGGGAGAAGACGACCGGCCTGAGCAAGTTCTGGGTCGACATGATCAGCATTCCGATCTTCAGCGCGATGGCCGGTCTGATCACCAACTGGACGGGCGTGATCATGCTGTTCGCGCCGGTGCGGTTCACCGGGTTCTATGTGCCGGGACTGAAGACGATCTTCCCACTGCTGCCGCGCAAGGTGCAGATCCTGCCGACCTTCGCCCCCGGCGGCATCCTCGGCTTCCAGGGTTTCATCCCGGCTCGCGCCGAGAAGATGGCGAGCCTGATGGTCGACAACGCCGTCGCCAAGATCGGTACGGCCAAGGACTTCTTCGATCAGATGGATCCGCGCAAGATCTCCGCGCAGGTCGCCCAGGTGGCGCTGCCGAACGTGCGGTCGATGGTCGACTCGATCATGGACACCGAGCATCCGCAGCTGTGGGCCGACATGCCGCCGCGCGCACGCGAAGTCGTGTACTCGCGGGTGGAGGCGGAACTGCCGGCGATCACCGACCGTGCCTTCGACTTCATCGGTGCCAACATCGATCAGCTGCTCGATGTGAAGCTGATGGTCGTGGGCTATCTGCGGCGGCGCCCGGAACTGCTCAAGGACGTCATCTACGGGCTGGGCGCACCGGAGCTGCGGTTCATGACCCGCAGCGGGGTGATCGGGTTCCCGTTCGGCGTCGTCGTCGCGCTGTGGTTGTCGCTGCTGCACTACAGCACCCCACACGGTGACACCCCGGCGCTGATCTCGCTGCCCGGCTGGCTCTACGACATCCTCCATTTCCTGCCCGCGTGGGCGTGGGTGCTCCTCGGCGGCGCCGTGGTGGGCGTGCTGGTCAACATCATCGCCATCAAGGTGGTCTTCGAGCCGGCCACCCCGCAACCGCGCTACAAATATCCGTGGCGTGTCGCGAAATTCGCCAAACGCCAGCATCAGGCCGCGGCCGACCTGGGACACGCGATCGGGTATCAGATCGTCACCCTCGACGTCGTCGCCGAACAGCTCCTCGACGGGCCCAGCGGTGACAAGACCCGCGCGGTCATCGCGCACTTCCTCAAAGCCGAGATCGACCGGGTGCTCGGGCCGCTGCGCTCGGTGACCCGGCTGGCGGTGGGGCCGCGGCAGTTCGACGCCATCCAGGCCACCGCGGGCGCGAGCCTGGCGACGGAGATGAAGCCGTGGCTGGTCGACGACGTCGAGTTCTCGCAGACCACCGCCGCCAGCGTGGATCGCCTCGCCACCGAGAAACTGCGCGAACTGCCGCCGGAGGAGTTCGTCGAAATGCTCTACACCGCCATCGAACAGGACGCGTGGCTGCTCTACGCGCACGGCGGCGCGCTCGGTGTGATCGTCGGGGCCCTGCACCTACTGGTCTTCGGAGTGTGAGATGGACGAGCGCGAGAACCTCCCCGAACCGACGCCCGAGCCCGGGATCCCCACCGACCTGGTCGGGTTGGCGCGCATCGCGGGACTGTCGTTGCGCCACATCGTCGGCGCGGTCACCAGGGGAGCGCTGCACACCGCCACCGATCTCGCCGACGACATCCGTGCCGGCGAGCCGATGTCGCAGATCATCGACGAACGGATCGACTCGCTGCGCAAGATCGCGCTGAGCGCGCTCGGTCTCACCAGCACCGCCGCCGGCGTGTACGGGCACGTCGAATCCGGTGTCGGCGCCGAGGATCTCAAGGCCATGGGCGACGCGATGATCACCGAGGGCTGGGATTCGGCGCAGCAGCCCCGCGACCTGCATCCCTCGTTCGTGCCGATCCTGCACGACCTGACCCCCGACGAAGCCCGCATCCTGCGGTTCCTGGCCGTCGCCGGTCCGCAACCGGCGATCGACATCCGCACCAAGGCGCCGTTCGGGATCGGCTCGCAGCGCCTGGCCGACGGCATCAACATGATCGCCTCCATGGCCGGGTGCGCGCTGCCCGAACGCGATCACCACTATCTGGGCAATCTCAGCAGGCTGGGGTTGGTGCGGTTCTCCACCGAACCGGTCGCCGACTTCCGCCGGTACGCGTTCCTGGAAGCCCAGCCCAGCGCGCAGGCCGCCTACAAGTCGGTGAAGATGCGGGCGATCAGCTCCTACCGCAGCATCTACCTGACGGTGTTCGGCAAGCAGTTCTGCGACGCGTGCTTCGTGCTCGGCGACTACACCGGGGGCGGCTGGGCCAGCGACGATCGCGGTGACGTCTATCTGGGCAAGGGCCCCCGGCTGCCGTGAACCGCGTCAGTCCTTGCCGCGCAACGCGTCCAGCACGCCGGCGAACATCACCGATTTGATCGCGGTCAGCGTCGGCTGGTCCTTGCCGCCGAACGGGGCGACGGTCGCCAGGGCGGTGTCGAGGACCTCGTGCTCACCGACGGCCGCGTCGACCAGGTCGTAGGCCAGCGCGTCGGTGCCGCCGAAGCGGCGCCCGGTGGTCATGGCGGCGATCGCGGTCCTGGGCGGGACCTTGGCCTGGATCAGCGCGGCCATGCCGTTGGTGAACGGGATGCGGATGTCGGCCTCGGGGAAGCAGAAGAAGCCGCGATCGGCGCGCATGACGCGGTAGTCGTGGGCGACGGCGAGCATGGCACCCGCCCCGAAGGCATGGCCGCCGATGGCGGCGGCGGTCGGCATCGGCAGGGTGAGCATCCGACCGAACAGGGTGTGCACGGCTTCGACGTATTCGGCGGCGCGATCGCCGTTGGCCGACAACCAGTCCAGGTCAAGCCCGTTGGAGTAGATCTTGCCGGTCGCGGTGGTCACCAGCGCCGCGGCGCCCTCGGTGACGACAGTGTCGAGATGGGCGTGGACCTCGGTGATGAAGTCGGGGGAGAAGCGGTTCTCCCCGTCGCCGAGGTCGAGGATCGCGATCGCGTCGTGGTGGCGCAGGGTGGGCATGGAGGGGGTTCCTTTCAGCGGGGGCCGAGTTCGAGCACGGCACGGACAGCGGCGCGCAGGTGTCTGCGGGCCACGGGATCGGTGAGCCGGTCACGCCGCAGCAGCAGCGCGGTCGGCAGGTCGACCAGGCAGGTGGTGACGGTGGCGACGCCGCGCCGGTCGGCGCGGCCCCACAGTGCTCGCGCGACCCGTGACAGCGCGGTCAGCAGCGCCTTCTCGGTGTCGGCGATCTCGCGGGCCAGCTCGGCGGGCAGGTCGCCGTCGAGGAGTTCGGCCCGGTCGACGAGCAGCAGCAGCCGGGCCGAGTCGGGGTGGACGTCGGCCAGGCGGGCCGGTGTCTCGGCGGCGTCGACGACCGCGTCGATCCGCGCGCCCGGGTCGGTGGCCGCGACGGCGCGGTCGATGTCGGTGGCCTGCAGCGCCAGGAAGCGGCGAGCGGCGCGTAACCAGGTGCGCGCCAGCACTTCCTGGCGAGAACCGAAGGTGTGGTACAGCGCGCCGTTGGACACACCGGTCGCGGCAGCGACGGCGCGCACGGTCACCGCGGCGGAACCGGCGCGCGCGGCGAGGTTCTCGGCGGCGTCCAGCACGGTCTCCGGGTCGTGAGTTCGCGGTCTCGGCATGAACAATAGTTTACAGAGCGTCTGCTCTGTTATTCCATTCGGGTGCACTTGTCACCTGGTAGTGCACGGATTTTGTTCCAGCGCTTGGTATTTCGATCTCATTTTCGACGATTCCGCCACAGCATAGACTTCGTTACGCTCGCGCGAGCCCTCGTTACGATCGGGTACTGTTCGCATTCTTCGGTCCTGTCCGCACGAACAGATCGGCATCGCGATGTCCCGAGTCGTCACCAAGGAGCAGTACTTCGACACCGCCGTGGCGGTGCTCGCCGAGTTCGGCTTCAAAGGTCTCAACATCGGTGTGCTGTGCCGTCGCCTCGGTGTCACCAGCGGCTCGTTCTACCACCACTTCGGATCGTGGCAGGGATTCGTCGACACCCTGCTCGAGCACTGGGAGAACCGGCAGATGATCGAGCTACGCGCGCTCGATGTCGGCCACGGCGATCCCGACGCCGATGTGCGCGCCATGTCGGCGCTGGCCGGCGGCCTCGAACACGGCGCCGAGGCGGCGCTGCGCGCCTGGGCGGCCAACGACGAGTCGGTCCACGTGACGGTCAAGCGCGTCGACGAATCCCGCCGCCGCACCGTGCATCGCGTGATCGACAGTGTCGTCGGCGACCCGGCCACCGCCACGGTGGTCACCGAATTCGGCATGGCGATGCTGATCGGCTACCAGCAACTCGCCGCCACCGGCGAACCCACCGAACTCGACCAGCTGCTCGCCGAGTACGCGCGGCTGATCTACTCGCACCGGCCTCAGCCGAGCAACTCGTCGACGTAGCACCAGCGCCATACCTCGCCGGGCTCGACGCTGCGCATCACCGGATGCGCCGAGGACTGGAAATGCGCGCTCGCGTGGTTGCCCAGCGACGACTCGCAGCAGGCGATGTTGCCGCAGTCGGTGCACATCCGCAGATGCACCCAGCGCAGACCTTCGGCGACGCACTCCCGGCACACCAGGTCACCGACCGGCTCCCGCAGCAGCGGCGCGTGTTCGAGATGGGTACAGCCGTCGGCGGGCGCGGCCCCGGACAGCGGTTCGGTGCCCGGCTCCTCGTCGGCCTCGTCGAAGCGGTCGATCATCGATTCCTCGAGATCCAGGCGCGCGAGAACATGCTGCAGCACTTCGTAATCCACCGAACCGGCGTCGCGGACGGCCAGCACCGCGTCGCGTTCGGCGGCCAGCATCGCCAGCCGTAGCCGCCGGTACTCCGCCGTGGGCGTCACCAGTTCGGCCTCGGGCCTGCCCAGACGTTCCCACGCCGCGTTGGTGCGCCAGATCAGCCGCTGCCGCAGCGATTCGATCACCGGTTCCGGGGTGTTCGGGCCGATCCGCTTGTCCAGCTCGGCCAGCCCCGCACTCGACGCCTGTTGCAGCAGATCGGCTTTGGCGAGCGCGTCCTCGGCGCGGCTGGGCCCCCGCAGCCGCAGCAGGCGCACCAGCCACGGCAGGGATGTGCCCTGCACCAGCAGAGTGCCGCCCACGACCACCAGCGCCAGCAGTTCCAGCACCGGCAGCTGCGGGGTCGATTCGGGCAGCAGCAGCACCGCGGCCAGGGTCACCACCCCGCGCATGCCCGCCCAGGACACCACCGCGGCGTGGCTCAGCGGCTCGGTCGCGCGCCCGAACAACCGCGCCACCAGCACCGGCGTGAACACCCAGAGCGGACGAGCCAGCATCACCGCGGCCAGCACCGCCACCGCCGCGATCAGCAGCGTGCGACGGTCGAGACCGCTGTGCCAGGCAGCCTCGACGATCCAGCGCACCTGCAGGCCGATGATCAGGAAGACCGCGCTCTCCAGGATGAACTGGATGGTCCGCCAATTCGTCGACTCGGCGACGCGCGAGGCCGCGCCCTGCCAGCGTTGCGCGCCGTGGCCGAGGATCATCCCGCACGTCACCACCGCGATCACGCCCGAGGCGTGGAAGTGTTCGGCGGGCAGATACGCCACGAACGGCGCGAGCAGCGACACCGAGGTGTCGAGTACGGGGTCCGTGATCCGCTTGCGCAGCAGCACCAGTGCCGCCGCGACGATCCCGCCGACCACACCGCCACCGACGGCGGCGAGCAGGAAGTCCCCGCCGATCTGCCACACCGTCACCGCGCCCGCCATCGCGGCGATCGCGCCGCGCAGCGACACCAGCGCCGTCGCGTCGTTGAACAGCGATTCGTCCTCGAGGACGGTCACGATGCTGCGCGGCATGCCGGTGCGGCGGGCGATCGCCGTGGCGGCCACGGCGTCCGGGGGCGCGACCACCGCGCCGAGCGCGACCGCGGCCGCGAACGGGATCGGCAGCAGCCACCAGGCCACCAGCGCCACCGCGAACGTACTGAACAGCACCAACCCGACCGACAGCGATGCGATGGTGCGCAAATTGTCCTTGAAGTCGACCAGCGAGGTCCGCAGCGCCGCGGTGTAGAGCAGCGGCGGCAGCAGCCCCAGCAGCACCACCTCGGGCTCGAGATGCACCTGCGGCACCATCGGCAGATAGGACGCGGCGACGCCGGCGACCGTCAGCACGAGGGGTTCGGACACCCCGAACCGCCGCGCCAGCGCCGCGAGCGCGGTCGCCGAGCCGACGAGTACCACCAGACCGATCGCCACATGCACGACCAGCATTCTTCCATCGCGGCCACACCGGCGACGGCCGCGGCGCCACGGCCGGACTCAGCCGACCTGCTCGGCACCCCCGAGATGGGCGACCTCGCCCCACACCCGCAGGCTCAGCCGAGTGCCCTCCCGGCGCCACTGCGACACCGACGCGTTCGGGACCGGCTCGAGGGTGTCCGGCACCGGGGTACCCATGCCCTCGAGGATGTAGCGCATCGACATCACCACCGCGTCGTGGGTGACCACCAGCACCTGCTCACCCGCCGCGACCACGTCCAGCTCGTCGAGAAAACTGCGCACCCGCAAGGCGACATCGGCCAGCGACTCGCCACCGGGCGGCCGGTAGACCCAGTCGCCGACCCGGGCGCGCCGGGCCGCTTCCTCGGGGGAGCGGCGCCGGATCGCCTTGTGCGGATGCAGTTCGAACACTCCCATCTCGCGATCGCGCAGCCGCTCGTCGACCAGGGTGCGGATGGGGCGCAGATGCCGATTGCGCGTGACGGCGGCCTCGGCCATCACCGCCCAGGTGAGCCGGGTCCGCAGATAGGGGGAGCAGACCACCAGGTCGGGCCGCTGCACACCGGCCAGACCGGCCAGCCACTCGCCCAGGCACTGCGCTTGCCAGTGCCCCAGCTCGGTCAGCTCGACTTCGGCGTCGGTGCCGCGCATCGGACGCAATTCGGTCGCCGGGTCGGCGTACCAGGCGTTGGCCACGCTCTGGGCGTGCCGCACGGCCCACAGTCCTGCCAGCGCGCGCGGCACCGTCAATCCTTCGGGCACCTGCACCCACCCCCTCCGCTGTTCGAACCCCATCGATGTCCTTCGTGCTCGTCCTGTCGTGCCCGGACGCGCCAGGGAATAGCGGCTTCGTCGCCGACGTTGCACCCCGAGAATTTGAACGCCTGTCCAGATATTTTCGGCGGATCGCCGCCGGATTTCGTGTGCCGGAGGAGGCCCGCTTGACCACCAGAGTAGAGATCTGGACCGACATCAACTGCCCGTTCTGCTACCTCGGGAAGGCGCGCTTCGAGCAGGCGCTGGCCGAGTTCGACCATCGCGACGACGTCGAGGTCGTGCACCGGTCCTTCGAACTCGATCCCGCCCTGCCCGCCGATGAGACCGGACCGGTGATCCCGCGCATCGCCGCCAAGTACGGCATCAGCGTCGACCAGGCCGCCGCCAACGAGCGCAACATCGGCGCCCAGGCCGCCCAGCTCGGCCTGCCCTACCAGACCTCCGGTCGCGACTACGGCAACAGCTTCGACATGCACCGGCTGCTGCACTTCGCCCTCGACCAGGGCAAGCAGGACGCGCTGCTCGACGCCCTGTACGCCGCCAACTTCGCCGAAGCCGAGCCGGTCTTCGCCGACACCGAGCGCCTCGTCACCCTTGCGGTCCGCGCCGGCCTCGCCGAGACGGCCGTGCGCGAGATCCTGGCCGACCCACGGGCCTACGCCGACGCCGTCCGCCAAGACGAACGCGAAGCCGCCCAGCTCGGCGCCACCGGCGTGCCGTTCTTCGTCTTCGACAACAAGTACGCCGTCTCCGGCGCCCAGCCCACCGAGGTCTTCACCCAGGCCCTGACCACTGCTTGGAACGACCGTCCGGCACCGCTGGTGCCGGCCACCGACGCCGACGGCGACACCTGCGGCCCGGACGGCTGCGCGATCTGACGGACTACAGGTCGATGACGACCTTGATATCGGTGTGATCACCCGGATCGAACGCCTCGAGCGCGCGCTCCAACGGCAGCCGCCGGGTGATCAACCGGGCCAGCCACGCCGGATCGGCCTTCGCCAGCGACTCCGCGGCCAGCTGGTAGTGGTGCCGGTTGGCGTTGACCGAACCGAACACGACGGCGTTGTCGAGCACGATATTGCGGTTGAGCGCACCCACGTCGACCGGGGAATCCTTGCCCGCCGCCGTCACCCCGGTCAGGCAGACGATCGAGCCCGGAGTGTTGAGCTGCATCAACTGCAAAGTGACCGCCGCCGCGCCCGTCGCCTCGATCACCACGTCCGGATTGATCTTCTCGGCGACCTCACCGGCGGGCCCGGTATGGAACGTGCCCCCGAGATCGGCCACCAGACCGGGTTTCGGCCCGTCGGTCGATCGGTCGAGCACATGCACATCCAGCCCCCGCTGCGCGCCGAGCATCGCCGCCAACAGGCCGATCGGCCCCGCGCCGGTGACCATCACCGTCTTCGGTTCGAACCAGGCCCGGTTGTTGATCCGCTCGATCTGATCCCACGCCTTGGCCACCACCGTCGTCGGCTCCATCAGTACCCCGACCTCGGCCAGCGACGGATCCAGCTTCACCGTGTAGTCGGCGTCGACGACCCACGCGGTGGAGCCGTACCCGTCGATCTGCTTGATCCCGCGTTCCACGTACTGGCCGTTGCGGCACATGTCGAATTCCCCACGCGCACACGCCCCGCACGGTTGCGGGTCCGGCCTGCGCACGATCCCGACGACGAGATCGCCCGGCGCGAAATCACTTCCGGCCGGCGCGGTCCGTACCTTGCCCAGCGACTCGTGTCCGAGGATCAGCCGTTCCCGACCCGGCGGCGCCCATCCGTACACTCCCGACGCGATTTCGCGATCGGTGCCGCAGATGCCCAGCGAAACCCCGTCCACCAGCAACTCGTTCGGCCCGGCCACCGGATCCGGCACATCCTGCACGCTCAGCGAACCGGGCTGATCTGGAACAACGGTCAAAGCACGCATGTCGCTTTCCCTTCCGCCGCACCGGGCGATGCTGTCGACAAACTTGCACGAGCAACTCGTTCGCGAACCCGCGGAGAATACGCACCACCTGCGCCAACGGTACGGGAAGCGGTTCATCTCCCGCAGTAGCGCGATGATCGCGAATCGCTTGCAATCTCCCCGGACCTGCTGCGACGATCGACGAGAGCAGCCCCGTCGACGTGGGAGGTCACCGTGCGAGCCGTGCAGTACCGAACCCCGGGCGCAGCCCCCGAAGTCGTCACCGTGCCCGACCCCGAACCCGGGCCAGGCCAGATCCTGCTGAAAGTCGCCGCCGCCGGGGTGTGCCACTCCGACATCGCCGTCATGAGCCTGCCCGCCGACCACCTCGGCTTCCCGCTGCCACTGACCCTCGGCCACGAAGGCGCGGGCACCGTCGCCGCGGTCGGCGCCGGCGTGGAAGGTGTCGAGATCGGCGCCATGATGGCGGTGTACGGGCCGTGGGGATGCGGACGGTGCCGCATGTGCACCCGCGGCGCCGAGAACTACTGCCTGCGCGCCGCGGAACTCGGCATCTTCCCGCCCGGCCTCGGTGCCCCCGGCGCGATGGCCGAGTACCTGATCATCGACGACGCCCGCCACCTCGTGCCGATGGGCGAGCTCGATCCCGTCCAGAACGTCTCGCTCACCGACGCCGGACTCACCCCCTACCACGCGATCACGTTGTCGCTGCCCAAGCTCGTGCCCGGCAGCACCACCGTCGTCATCGGCGCCGGCGGCCTCGGCCACGTCGCCATCCAGCTACTGCGGGCCATGACCGCCACCCGCGTCATCGCCCTCGATGTCTCCGAGGACCGGCTCGACCTCGCCCGCCGGGTCGGCGCCCACGACACCGTCCTGTCCGACGCCTCGGCCGCCGAGAAGATCCGCGCCCTCACCGACGGCGAAGGCGCCCAGGTCGTCCTCGACTTCGTCGGGGCGCCGGCCACGACCGCCACCGCCGCCGCCGCGGCGGGCATCGCCGCCGACATCACCGTCGTCGGGCTCGGGGGCGGTACGGTCGCCGTCGGCTTCGGCTCCCCGCCCTACGAGACGACCGTGCGCTCACCGTATTGGGGCACCCGCACCGAACTCATCGAAGTCCTCGAGATCGCCCGCCGTGGCGAGGTGTCGGTCCACGTGGAGACCTTCACCCTCGACGAAGCCCCGCTGGCCTATGAGCGCCTGCACGCGGGACAGATCACCGGACGCGCGGTCATCGTTCCCGACGCCTGAGACGACGACACCGGGTCGGCTACGGTGGAGACCGCTCGCACCGATCGACCGTTTGGCTGCTGGGAGGCGTCTTGCGCATCATCGTCCGGATCCTGCTCGTGCTCGCCGCCCTGGTCTGCGCCGCCGCGCCCGCCCTGGCCACCCCGGCCATCGACGACACCACCGGCCGCAAGATCGACGAACTGCTCGCCGTGCGCGCCGAAGCGGGCGCGATCAGCCGAGCCGAGCTGCTCGCCCGGCTCTCCGGCCACCTGCTCGGCACCCCCTACGGCCCGAACATGCTCATCGGATCGGCCACCGAGCCCGAACAACTCGTCATCGACCTGCGCCGCGTCGACTGCTTCACCTACCTCGACTATCTCGACGCCGCGTCCCGCTCGGCCGATCGCGACCAGTTCGTCGCCAACCTCGTCGCCACCCGCTACGTCGACAGCCGCGTCGAGTTCACCCAGCGCAAGCACTTCTTCACCGACTGGGCGAGCACCGGGCGCATCGCCGCCACCGATATCACCGCCGGTCTGAGTCCCGCCGCGGTCACCGTCACCAAGCACCTCAATGCCACCGCCGACGGCGGCACCTACCTGCCGGGCCTGCCCGTCGTCGACCGCGCGATCACCCACATTCCCGCGGCCGCCGTCGACGGGGCAGTGATGGCCGCACTGCGCACCGGTGACTTCGTCGGCGCCTACACCCCCGACGCCGGCCTCGACGTCACCCACGTCGGCATCATCGTCCAGACCGCCGACGGCCCGATGTTCCGCAACGCCTCCTCGCTGGCCGCCTACCAGGTCGTCGACACCCCGCTGGCCGACTACGTCCGGACCACGCCGGGCATCGTCGTCCTGCGTCCGCTCTGAACACCCCACCGTCACCGAGGAATCCGCCGTGACCACGCTGCCCGACCGCCCCGGCACCGCCCTGCTCGTCGTCGACGTCCAGAACGGCGTCGTCGAAGCGGCGATCCGCCGCGACGAGGTGGTCGCCAACATCGCCGCACTCGTCGACCGGGCTCGCACCGCCTCGGTGCCGGTGATCTGGATCCAGCACTCCGCCGAAGATCTGGTCACCGGGACCGAGGCCTGGCGGTACGTCCCCGAACTGACCCGCCGCGACGACGAACCCCTCGTCCCCAAGCGCTACGGCGACTCCTTCGAGGACACGCCCCTCGAAGCGCTGCTCGCCGCGGCCGGTGCCGGGCACCTCGTCGTCACCGGCGCCGAGTCCGACGCGTGCGTCCGCTCCACCATCCACGGCGCGTTCGTGCGCGGCTACGACGTCACCCTCGTCGCCGACGCCCACACCACCTTCGACAAGACCCCCTGGGGCGCACCGCAACCCGCCGAGGTCATCGCCCACACCAACCTCTACTGGCAGTACCAGCGGGCGCCCGGGCGCACCGCCGCCGTCCGCCCGACCGCGGAGCTTGACTTCAGGTCGACCTGAACCGGCACGGTGGTCCCATGACCACCTTCGACCACGCCCGCAGCCTCGGCTACGACCGCCGCGCCACCCGCCTGCTCGGCAGCCTCTACCGGCGCATCGCCACCGACATCGACGCCGCCACCACACCCGGCGCCACCGTCGCCGACATCGGCACCGGCCCGGGAAAGCTGCTGTCCTGCTTGGCGACCCGACGCCCCGACCTGCGCCTGCACGGCATCGACCTGTCCCCACACATGATCGAGATCGCCCGCCGGCACCTGTCCGCTCACACCGTCGAGCTGGCCGTCGCCGACGTCACCGATCTCCCGTATCCCGACACGAGCATCGACCTCGCCGTGTCTAGCCTGAGCATGCACGAATGGCCCGACCTCGACCCGGCCGCCCACGAACTGCACCGCATCCTGCGCCCCGGCGCCACCCTCGCCGTCTACGACTTCCGATTCGCCCGCACCGCGGCCGTCCAGGACTCGCTGCGCGCACGATTCGGCACCGTCGAGTCCACCGCGATCCGCCTGCCCTGGCATCCCGTCGCCGTCGTCACCCGCTACCTCGCCACCGCCTAGGCTCGACGGATGACGGGCGAGCACACCACGATCGGCACAGCCGCGGCCCGGTTCGGACTCGCCACCCACGTCCTCCGGCACTGGGAGGACCGCGGGCTGCTCACCCCGGGCCGCGACTCGGCGGGCCGACGCCGCTACCGCGAAACAGACCTCGACACCATCGCCATGATCGTCCTGGGCAAGAAGGCCGGACTGTCCCTGGACGACCTGGCCCTCCTGTTCACCCAGGCACCCGACCGGGCCACCCGCAGGCAGGTACTGCACGCCCACCGGGCCCGCCTCGCCGACCAGCTGGCCCGCACCCGCGCCGCCCTCGACGCCGTCACCCACGTCCTCGACTGCGACGCCGAGGACTTCCGCACCTGCCCGCACTTCCGCGACCAGGTCGCCGCCGTCCGATCGCCGAGGGCGGCGCACCCGGCCCTGCTGGGCAACCCTGCCCCGACATGAGACGATCGCGCATGTGACCAGCACGCCGGAGCGGCCCCAGCACCTGCGGGACCTGGCCCTGCTGCGCCGGGTCCGCGACCGCATCGACCGCGAATACGCGCAACCGCTCGATGTCGAGGCGCTCGCGCGCGGCGTGCACATGTCCGCCGGGCACCTCAGCCGCCAGTTCCGCCTCGCCTACGGCGAATCGCCCTACTCGTACCTGATGACCCGCCGCATCGAACGCGCCATGGCCTTGCTGCGCCGCGGCGACCTGAGCGTCACCGAGGTCTGCTTCGCCGTCGGATCGTCGTCACTGGGCACCTTCAGCACCCGCTTCACCGAACTCGTCGGCGTCCCGCCGAGCGTCTACCGGCAGGAGGCGCTGGCGACCCAGGGCATGCCGTCGTGCGTGGTCAAGAAGGTGACCAGACCGATCAGGAATCGAGAAGCGCCGGTCTCCCGCGACAATTAGCGTGGTCGCCATGAACATCACCATTCACCAGAGCTACCTGCCCCAGGACGACCCCGACGCCGCCCTCGCCTTCTACCGCGACGCGCTCGGCTTCGAAGTCCGCAACGACGTCGGCTACAACGGCATGCGCTGGATCACCGTCGGCCCGGCGGACCAGCCCAGCACCTCCATCGTGCTGCACCCGCCCGCCGCCGACCCCGGCATCACCGACGAGGAACGCCGCGTCATCACCGAGATGATGGCCAAAGGCACCTACGCCGGCATCAACCTCGCCACCGACGACCTCGACGGCCTGTTCGAGAAGCTCCAAGCGGGCGACGTCGAAGTCGTACAGGAGCCCACCGATCAGCCCTACGGCATCCGCGACTGCGCCTTCCGCGATCCCGCGGGCAACATGGTCCGCATCCAGCAGACCAAGTAGGCACCCCCGCCGGTAGATTCGAGAAACCGGCGACGCCGACCGACCTGAGGGAGATCCATGAGCACGGCCAAGAAGTCCAGCACCGCGACCGTGGAGCCGGCCGACGCCCACGACCTGATCCGGGTGCACGGCGCCCGCGTGAACAACCTGCGCGACATCAGCGTCGAGATCCCCAAGCGCAGGCTCACGGTCTTCACCGGCGTCTCCGGCTCCGGCAAGAGCTCGCTCGTCTTCGGCACCATCGCCGCCGAATCCCAGCGCCTCATCAACGAGACCTACAGCGCCTTCGTGCAGGGCTTCATGCCCAGCCAGTCGCGCCCCGACGTCGACGTCCTCGAGGGCCTCACCACCGCCATCCTGGTCGACCAGTCCCGCCTCGGCGCCGACCCGCGCTCCACCGTCGGCACCGTCACCGACGCCAACGCCATGCTGCGCATCCTGTTCAGCCGCCTCGGCGACCCGCACATCGGCTCCTCGCAGGCCTTCTCCTTCAATGTCGCCTCGATCAGCGGCTCCGGCGCGGTCGCCGTGGAGAAGCACGGCGTCACCGTCAAGGAACGCCGCAGCTTCACCATCACCGGCGGCATGTGTCCCACCTGCGAGGGCAAGGGCACCGTCAACGACATCGACCTGACCCAGCTCTACGACGAGAACAAATCCCTCGACGAGGGCGCCCTCACCATCCCCGGCTACAGCATGGACGGCTGGATGGGCCGGATCTTCAAGGGCAGCGGCTTCTTCGACCCCGCCAAGCCGATCAAGAAGTACACCAAGAAGCAGCTCGCCGACCTGCTCTACAAGGAACCGACCAAGATCAAGGTCGACGGCATCAACCTCACCTACGAGGGCCTGATCCCCAAGATCCGCAAGTCCATGCTGTCCAAGGACGTCGAAGCACTGCAACCGCACGTGCGCGCCTTCGTCGAACGCGCCGTCACCTTCGGCACCTGCCCCGACTGCGACGGCACCCGCCTGTCCGCCGAAGCCCGCTCGTCCAAGATCGACGGCGTCAGCATCGCCGACGCCTGCGCGATGCAGATCACCGATCTCGCCGAATGGGTCAAGAGCATCGAAGACCCCTCGGTCGCCCCGCTGCTGGAATCGCTGCGCCAGACCCTCGACTCGTTCGTCGAGATCGGCCTCGGCTACCTGTCGCTGTCGCGGCCCTCGGGCACCCTCTCCGGCGGTGAAGCCCAGCGCGTCAAGATGATCCGGCACCTCGGCTCCTCGCTCACCGACGTCACCTACGTCTTCGACGAGCCCACCGCCGGCCTGCACCCGCACGACATCCAGCGCATGAACGACCTGCTGCTGCGCCTGCGCGACAAGGGCAACACCGTCCTGGTCGTCGAGCACAAGCCCGAGACCATCGCCATCGCCGACCACATCGTCGACCTCGGTCCCGCCGCGGGCTCCAAGGGCGGCACCATCTGCTTCGAAGGCAGCGTCGACGGCCTGCGCGCCAGCAAGACCGTCACCGGCCGCCATTTCGACGACCGGGCCGCCGTCAAGGACACAGTCCGCACCGCCACCGGCGCGTTGCAGATCCGCGGCGCGACGGCCAACAACCTGCGCGAGGTCGATGTCGACATCCCGCTCGGCGTACTGGTCGCGATCACCGGGGTCGCGGGTTCGGGCAAGAGCTCGCTCGTGCACGGCTCCATCCCGATCGACGAGGGCGTCATCTCCATCGACCAGGCACCCATCAAGGGCTCCCGGCGCAGCAACCCCGCCACCTACACCGGCCTGCTCGACCACATCCGCAAGGCCTTCGCCAAGGCCACCGGCGCCAAGCCTGCCCTGTTCAGTGCCAACTCCGAAGGCGCGTGCCCGAACTGCAACGGCGCCGGCGTCGTCTACACCGACCTGGCCATGATGGCCGGGGTGTCCACCGTGTGTGAGGTGTGCGAGGGCAAGCGGTTCATGGCCGAGGTGCTCGAGTACACCTTCGCGGGCAAGAACATCAGCGAGGTGCTGTCGATGCCCGTCGACGAGGCTCGCGAGTTCTTCGGCGAGGGGGAGGCCAAGACCCTCGCCGCCCACAAGATCCTCACCCACCTCACCGAGGTCGGCCTCGGCTACCTCACCATCGGCCAGCCGCTCACCACCCTGTCCGGCGGTGAACGACAGCGCCTGAAGCTCGCCACCCACATGTCCGACAAGGGCGGCGTCTACATCCTCGACGAGCCGACCACCGGCCTGCACCTGGCCGATGTCGAACAGCTGCTCGGCCTGCTGGACCGGCTCGTCGACGCGGGCAAGTCGGTCATCGTCGTCGAGCACCACCAGGCCGTGATGGCCCACTCCGACTGGATCATCGACCTGGGCCCCGGCGCCGGTCACGACGGTGGCCGGATCGTCTTCGAAGGCACGCCCGCCGATCTCGTCGCCGCCCGATCCACCCTCACCGGCGAGCACCTCGCCGACTACGTCGGCGCCTGATTCGCCCGAATCCTCCCTCAGGGCAACGGTCCTGGGGGAGGACCACCTCTTCGGCACCCCGTCCGATGTGACGTATCTCGCCGCCGCGCGCTCTGGTCCGCACCGTACCCACCGGCCTAGCCTGAGAGTCCGTTGCACGCGCGAAATCACCTGCACCAGAGGGATATTCGGTACCAATCGGACATTCCGATGGCCTTCGATGATGCGCCGATCTCCGCGTGCGCTCTGATCGTTGCGCCGCTGCGGACGCGCCGACTTCCCGGCACCGGACCGGCGGCCGAATCGTGGCAAGGAGTCGCGCCGGTGACACATCGAGTCGTCCTGAACCGCCGCAAGGCGTTCGCCGCCCTGGCATTGCTCGCGACCGCCGGGTGCGGCGCCGCCGACACCACCGCCACCGCGCCACACTGGGACTACGACGCCGAAGGTCCCGACCACTGGGCCGACCTCGACAAGCACTTCGCCACCTGCCGCAACGGCCACGCCCAGTCACCGATCGATCTCCCCGACGCTGCCGAGACGCACCCCGCCGACCACATCGAGATCGTCTACGGGCCCACCCCCACGGCCACCATCACCAACACCGGCCACACCATCCAGACCGCCGTGCCCGCCGACTCGGGCAACCGCATCATCGTCGACGGCACCCCGTTCTCGCTGACCCAGTACCACTTCCATCTACCCAGCGAACACACCGTCGTCGGCGCCGAGACCGCCATGGAACTGCACCTCGTGCACACCGACCGGGCCGGGCGGCTGGCCGTGCTCGCGATCATGTTGCGCGCCCAGCAGGCACCGGCGGCGGTGAGTCGGGTCCTCACCGTCGCACCCGATCGCGTCGGCGCCACCCGCACGCTCAGCAACGTCGACCCCCGCACGTTCCTGCCCGCGGAGCTCGCCCAGTTCCGCTACGAAGGCTCACTCACCACGCCGCCGTGCACCGAGGGCGTGGCGTGGATCGTGCTGCGCACGCCGAGTCCTGTCGCGGTGGCCGACGTCGACCGGTATCGCGCCCTGTTCCCGCACAGCAACCGGCCCACGCAGCCGCGCAACGGCCGCCCTGTCATCCTCGCGGGCACCGAATAGAAGGTCTCGTCACGACCGGGGGAGTAGCCCCAGGGTCATGTGCCGGACCAGATCGTCGAGGAGCTGCTCGGAGTCGTAGTCGGCGGTATAGCCCGACCCGACGAAGGTCGCCAGGCCCTGCACGGCCGCGAGCGCGGTGACACCGAGACGTTTCGGGTCACCGGGCACGATCTCCCCGGCGGCCTGGCCTTCGGCGATGAGCGCGATCGGGATGGCGAAGGCACGCTCCGCGGCCGCCTGGATCTCGGTGTCGGTGGAGCTGTGCCTGCGCGCGAACATCAGCGGCAGCAACTCCGGATTGTCCAGCGCGAACCGCAGATAGGCCCGGGCGAAGGTCTGGAGCCGCGTGGTGATCGGCCCGGCGGTCACGGCCTGTTCGAAGCAGTCGCCGAGCCGTTCCAGGCCGCTGACGGCCAGTGCGTCGAGCAGTGCCTGCTTGTCGCGGAAATGCCGGCTCGGGGCCGCGTGGCTGACACCGGTGTCGCGGGCCAGCTGACGCAGCGACAAGCCGTCCGCGCCGACCGTGCGCAGCGCCGCCTCGGCGTGCTGCAGCAGTGCGGCCCGGAGGTCTCCGTGGTGGTAGCGCGAGTGCAAGGACATGGTGGTAGCAGGATATCCGACACGCGCCGAATGTTTGCATTGACTACTTTGTAGTCGCTGACTACATTGACGGGTGCCATGACTGACAACACCGCGCCGACGCGCCCGCCGAGCAGCATGCCGATCCGCGAGTGGTTGGCACCGATCACGCTGGTCACCGTGCTGGCCGCGCTCCTGGGCACCATGTACCTCGGCTACACCGCCGACCCCCAGAAGCACCTGCACGACTTCCCGATCGCCGTCGTCAACCAGGACGTCGGCGACACCCTCGCCGGCCAGCCCACCAACCTCGGCGCCCAGATCAGCACGGCACTGGGGGAGAACATCCCCGCCGACAAGATCGACCTGCGCGCCGTCGGCCTCAACGAAGCGCAACGACAACTGCGCAACGGCGAGGTGTACGGCGCCATCGTCATCCCCGGCGACTTCACCAAACGCGTCGCCATCCTCGGCACGGCATCGATTGTCCCCGGCACCGTCGAACAGCCGATCATCTCGGTCCTGACCAACCCCCGCGCGGGCACCCTCGCCGCCCAGATCATGGAAACGATCGCCGACCAGGCCATGACCCAGGTCAACACCACCGTCGGCACCCAGCTCACCGACCAGGTCCGCGGCGCCATCGGCACCGCACCGCTCAGCGGCGCCGCCCAGCTGCAGCTCACCCAGCCCATCGACGTCGTCGTCACTCCGTACCACCCCCTGCCCGAAGGCACCGGCCAAGGACTCGCGGCGTTCTTCTACACCCTCGTCCTGCTGATCGTCGGCTTCAGCGGCGCGATGATGATCAACTCCCTCGTCGACGGCTCCCTCGGCTTCGTCCCCGCCGAATACGGCCCCTGGCACAAGCGAACCGCCCGGGCCCAGATCAGCCGCTGGCGCACCCTGCTCATCAAATGGGGTATCGCCGCCATCAGCGCACCCCTGGCCTCCGGCGTGTTCCTCGGCGTCGGCGCCCTGCTCGACATGACCATCGAACGACCGCTGATGCTGTTCCTCTACGGCACCCTCGCCATCACCGCCATCGCCGTCACCGGACTGTCGGTCATGGCCGCCTTCGGCACCGCCGGCCTGATGATCAACCTCATCGTCTTCGTCGTCCTGGGCATCCCGTCGTCCTCGGGCACCATCCCGCTCGAGGCCACCCCGCGCTGGATCGCCGACCTGGCCGCCTTCGAACCCATGCATCAGATCTACCTCGCCGTGCGCGCCATCCTGTTCTTCGACGGCCACCTCGAAGCAGGCATGAGCCAGGGCCTGTGGATGACCCTCGTCGGCCTCGCGATCGGACTGATCCTCGGCGCCGTCGCCACCCACACCTACGACCTGCGCGGCCTGCATCGCCTCGGCCTCGACCAGCGCCAGGAACCGGCCACCGCGCAGTAGCGCACACCTCGAATCGATACCCCCACGCGGAAGGCACCCGATGCGCGAGTTCGAAGCCCCGGCTTCCTACACCGTTCCAGAACACGCGAACAACTCCGACAGCGTGTTCCGGCACGCCGAGCACTCGCCGGACACGGTGCTGTTCAACGTCGACACCGGCGACGGCGGACTCACCGACGTCACCGCCGCGGCATTCGCCCGCACCGTCACCGATGTCGCCAAGGGTCTCATCGCCTCCGGCGTCGGACTCGGCGACCGGGTCGCCATCATGGCACCCACCCGCTACGAGTGGGTGGTCCTCGACCACGCCATCTGGGCCGCGGGCGGCTGCACCGTCGCCATCTACGACAGCTCCGCCGCCGAGCAGGCCAAGTGGATCCTGCAGGACTCCGCGACCCAGCTGCTGGTGGTCGACAGCGACAAGCACCGTCGGGTCATCGACCAGATCGACCGCGCCGCTCTCCCCGAGCTGACCGAAATCCTGCAGATCGACCAGGGCGCCGTCGCGGAGCTGACAGCGCGCGGCGCCGACCTCGACGACGAGGCGGTCCACACCCGTCGCGCCCAGGTCTACGCCAGCTCCCCGGCCACCCTGATCTACACCTCGGGCACCACGGGACGCCCCAAGGGCGTGTTGCTGTCCCACGCGAACCTCTACGCGGAGTCGAAGTCCGACCGGATCGCCTTGGCGGAGTTCGTCACCGAAGGCAACCGGTCGCTGATGTTCCTGCCGCTCGCGCACGTGTTCGCCCGCGCGGTCACCCTGGCCGCCCTCGACGCCAAAGTGATCGTGGCGTTCAGCTCCGATTGGTCCACGCTCGTCGACCAATTCGGCAGTTTCCGGCCGGACTTCATCCTGGCGGTGCCGCGCGTATTCGAGAAGGTCTTCAACGGTGCCCAGCAGAAGGCACATTCCGGCGGCAGGGGCCGGATCTTCGACCGCGCCACCGAGACCGCCATCGCCTGGAGCGAATCGCTGGACAGCGGCGGACCGGGACTCCTGCGCAAGCTCGAGCACGCCCTGTTCGACAAGCTGGTGTACCGGCAGCTGCGTGGCGCGCTCGGCGGCCGCTGCGGTGCGGCGGTGTCCGGTGGCGGACCGCTCGGCGCCCGCCTCGGCCACTTCTTCCGCGGTGTGGGCATTCCCATCTACGAGGGCTACGGGCTCACCGAGACCACTGCCGCGATCACCGTGAACACCCCACGAAACACCCGGGTCGGCACCGTGGGCCGCCCGACCGACGGCCACGGAATCAAGATCGCCGACGACGGTGAGCTCCTGCTGCGTGGCCCGGTGGTGTTCCGCGAGTACTGGGGCAACCCCGACGCGACCGCCGAGGCATTCACCGACGGCTGGTTCCGCACGGGTGACCTGGGTGCCATCGACCGTGACGGCTACCTGACCATCACCGGCCGCAAGAAGGAAATCATCGTCACGGCCGGCGGTAAGAACGTCTCGCCGGGCCTGCTGGAAGATTCTCTTCGTTCACATTCGTTGATCGGTCAAGCGATGGTCGTCGGTGACGGCCGACCTTTTGTCGGCGCCCTGATCACCCTCGACCCGGACGTTCTTCCGGATTGGCGACTCCGCCACAATCTTCCCGCCGACACTTCGGTAGAAACGCTCATCGACGATCCCGACCTCGTCTCCGAGATCGATGCGGCGGTCGCCGCCACCAATACTCACGTGTCGCACGCCGAGGGCATCAAGAAGGTTCGCATTCTGCCGTGCGAATGGACCGAAGCGACCGGTGAGCTGACTCCGAAGATGTCCCTGAGGCGTGCGGAGGTCATGAAGAAGTACGCCGCCGACGTCGATGCGATGTATTCCTGAGTTTCCCCAGTGCCCTTATTTCGTCACAGTGACGAAATAAGGGCACTGGGGAAGTGGAGGGGGAGTGCGAACCTGTTCACCCCGAGGCCCACGAATTCTTCATTTCGCCACATATGGGGCCGCATGCTGCAGATGCAGGCATTCATCGCGAGTGGTCATGAATGGGCCACCAGGTGGAAAACGCCGAATTCCGCGTCACATCGCAAAACGTCGACATGGACATCGCGAGTTGTTGCGCGCGATACGACGGCGCGGTGTCAGTCGCCGCGGTGGTGGAACGCTGACGAATCGGCACGCAACGCAACACGGCACGTAGTGCATCAATAATGCAAAACACCCGCCCGACCGGCGCCGTTCAAACGCCGATAATGCACATTATGTCAACTAAACGTCTGCGTATTGCATCAGATGAATCATCGCCTCCTCCCCGTGGGCGCAGGACCGCTCCTCGCACGTTGGACCGAGATTATGCATCTACCTGGGCATTTGCGTGAATGAGGAGGCGACCGCGGCTACGGGTGACCTCCATCTCGCTCGGGCAGCCTTGGAACGCTCTCGGCAAACGGCTCCGCGACCAGCAGTTCACGGCATGTAAGTGGTCTACGGCTGCGACGATGCTCGTTCTCGCTCCGTGCGTTACCTGAAAGGGACTACTCCGAAGGTCATCAGCGGCGAGCGTTGAGCCCGCACTGACCTGGAAGTCGTTCGGATCAGCGATGCGGGCGGTCACCCTGTCGATCAGCGGCGCGAGCTCGGCCCACTTGGCGGCAACCTCTTCGTCTGACATCAGCTCGTCGCTGGCAGGCATCGCTTCCTCGCTGGTCATCCCTGGATCAAACCACAGATAGCTGAGGTCTACCCCAGGACTGCGCCGACTGTCGAGGAGAACGCGTGGGTGGTGTGAGCCCGGGCGAATGTTCAGCATCGAATTCGATGAGCGACGGTCGACGTCGCAGTTTCGCTGACCGGTTGAACTTCGAGCTTATTAGCGAATCCTACGTTCGATTCTTGCCCGTATGGCTGATGACTTGCGTGGTGAGAGTGCAGATTGAATCGAGCCAGTCGAGCACCTGCCGAGCGTCGGCAGCCGACTTGAAGTTGGGGTGGGATTGCCATGTGAATTGACCATCGGCGGAGATCTTCAGCGTATGGAAACCTCCAGAGCCAGAGGGATGTGCATGGTCGCTCCACAGAGAATAGAGTGCTTTGAAACCAGGAAGTTGTCGCTCTGCTTCTGCTACCACTCGGCCAATCGGTAGTCCATGAGGTGCTCCTGGGCGTAGTTTGTCCAGGTCTTGGGGTTTCTTATCAATCCAGAAGGCGACCGCAGCATTCTCTGCGTAGGCTCGCAGCAGGGTGACGGCGCCAAGCGGATTCCCCTGCTCGACAAGCGAGATAACCCCAAGATGGAAGGCCTGCGCTCGCTCAATAAACCCCAGGTACGGCAAGTCATCGGAGTAAAGAGCTCCGCCCTCCCGCAAGGATGATAAGGCGTCGTTGAGCATCGTTCGGGCAGCACGTCGTGCTGCCGCCAGTTCAGCTTCGACCTGTGACGCATCGAAGATCTCACTCGCTTCCACGGCGTAAGCTTAGCCGGAGCCGCGAGTAAATGAGGTGTGCTCGGTGCGCCGGCGCCGTCGACACTCAGCTGTGCGTAGGCTCACGACCCAGCTGGGCCTGTAGCAGTCCGCGTGCCCAGCGAATCAACGACATCGAATATTCAGGCTTACCAGCAAAAACGCTTTCCCGAAGCGGTACTAGTCATGACTGTCGGTCTCGAGTTTTAGAAGTTGCTCACGTGCTTGAGCGATCTCAGGTGCTCCAGCTTGGTCGAACAGTCTGATTGCGCGCCGCGATGCATCTATTGCCTCGGAGCGGCTGCTGTCTGCGAGTAGCGCATCTGAGAGAAGATACTGCGCCCGGCCTTCGGCAAACAGATCACCGATTCCAGCGGCAACAGCACTTGATTCGGTGTGCGCGCTGATCGCGGCTGCAGGTCGCCCTTCATGCTGATGCGCTAGACCAATGTTGTCCAGCACGTCCGCTTCCAGACGCTGATCGTTCATCTGTGATGCAGTCCGCCGGACCCCTTGTAGGATTTCGATCGCTTCGTTGTTTCGACCATCCATCATCATCGCGACAGCCAGATTGTTCAGAGCACCTAATTCGCCATGCCGGTCTCCGACCTCCAGAAACGCTGCTGCTGCACGCCGGTGTAGACGACCAGCGTCGTCCCAATGGCGACCTGATTGCAGCGCCGACCCCGCGTTGTTCAACGCCTGAGCTGTACCACGCCGATCACCGACTTGCGCGAACAGGTTTGCCGCTCGCTCGATAGCAGCGGCAGCTTCTATCGGACGTCCTGCTTTGATCAGAACGCCACCCAGGTTATTCGACGCGCGAGCCTCGCCAGCTAGTTCGCCGGTTTGGCAACAAATCTCGATGTCGGTCCGATAGAGCTCGATTGCCTCGTCGAACCTCGAAAATTCCTGCAATATGTTCGCTTGATTGTTCAACGCTGCGCCCTCGCCGACGCGATTTCCCATCTCTCGGTAGATCTTTCTTGCCTGGACAATAACGTCGAGTGCCTCGTCGAATCGGCGGGCTTTTCGCAGCCCTGCCGAGAGCTGGTCCAATGCATTGGCTTCCGACTCGCGATCGCCGACCGCTGCGGCTGCTACGGACCATGTGGTGGCCACGGCGATCAATTCGTCGAGGAATCGGAGCCGATCGAAGATCACGCAGATCGGATAGGCAGTTTCACGAATGTGGCGACGCCACTCTTCGCGATCGGCCAGCCGTTCGATAAGGGCAACTATTGTCTGCCGCTCCGCGACAAGCCAGGCTGCAGCCCTCTCCGCGTCCGGGAACGGGGCGGCGACTTCCGCCGCATTCAAGACCGGGAGCCGCGCCGGCAAAGCTGGCCTCGGCTCTCCCATAGCCTGGGCTCCGGCAATGGTGATCCGGAGGCCGAGTCGGAATGCCACGCGGACGAAGGCTGCGAGAGTTGCCGACGGATCCGCATCGGAAAGTTCCTTGGCGTATAGCCGGATCAGGTCGTGCAGATGCCAGCGCTCATCGATCGGTCGCTCAACGAGGTGCGCTCGCACCAGGCGCATAAGCTTGCGTCGGACCGCAATTTCGCAGTCCTGCGTCAAGGCCGCTGCCGCCACCAATCCTGTGTCCACGCCGGGGACGGCAGGAAGGAGCGCGAACAAGACGGCTAGATCAGTTCCAAGCCTGCGGTAGGACAACTCGAACGCTGCACGTACCGACCAGTTGCCGTCGTAATCCAGACCGCTGAGTCTCGTGCCTTCCGCCCGAAGCTCGACGACGAGATCAGCAACCTGCCTTTGAGGCTCATCTGCAAGCAACGCAGCGACGATCTGCAGCGCCAGTGGCAAATGCCCGCAGAGCGAGACGAGCTCGCCTAGGACGGTGGCGTCGCCGAGTCGGCTGTCACCCGGAATTCGAGATGCCACCGCTTCGACGACGAGGCTTACCGCGCTGTCTTGCGATAGGACCTCGACTTCCACGATCCGAGCCTGAGGTATAGCGGCCAAGGTCTCACGCGATGTCACAACAACACGGTGCGCCGAATCGTCGGGGAGTAGCGACTCAATCTGCGCGACGTCGCCGACGTTGTCGAGTATCAGCAGCACTCGGTGCGCTGTCTTGGCCAAGCCCGCCAAATGTATCTGGTATGCCGCAGCCAGCTCGACCGTGCCATTCGGCAGGTCAGAGCGATTGAACCCCAGCTGAACTAAGGCGGCCGCGTATACCGATGCTGGCTGGACCCGGACATCTGGGTCCGGATCGTAGCCATGCATATCAACGAACGCGACCTGCGCAAACGTGCCCAGTTCGGCGGCCGCGACTCCTGCGTGCCGGGCGAGTTCCGACTTACCGACGCCAGGAGGGCCTGACACCACCGGGATCGCTGCGCGGAGATTGCCGCTCGCTGGCAGCGCAAGTACGCTCGCGATCTCTGCCAGCTCGTCCCCCCGGCCAACGAGGCGCACGCCGAGACTACCAGCAGCGAGTAGCTGAACGACCGCAGCGCTGCGCCGGTTTTCCGGAGCGTGGTAGTGGAAGTGCTCGATATTGGCGGCCGCGACCGATCCATGGTCCGCGAGTATCGAAACAGGAGGTGCAGGAGGCCTGCCTACAGGACCTTCGAACCTCACGGGCCCTGCTGTCCGGGCTCCCGGGGAGGGGTGACGGCCGACGGACCACCACCCATATTGACCGTGTCGATTGCCAGCGCTGCCACCGACTGATTGTCAGCTCGCACGTTTGCGTTGCCACCGATGTGTACACGATCCGGGTCGCCTGGAGTGCTCGGATTCTGTCTACTGTAGAGCCACAGCGTCAGCCCGAGCGTAACTAGCGTCAGCACTCCGACCGCGACCCACGCCAACACCCCGTAGCGGCCGTCGGTTGCGACGTTGATCGCGATGGCCAAAGCGGTTGTGGCAAGGCCCGACACAACTGTCGGCAAGGCGACACGCCTAACTACTGATCCGTGAGCCACGTCGAGGAACCTCCACATCGCAGAGAAGTTGCTGGAGGCCGTGGTCCATACTCAGCCCCACGCATAGCCTAGCGCTGGCACCCGCGATGTAATCGACGCAGGGCGGTCCGTGAGGATCGCGAGTCGTCGTGTTGGAAGGAAGTCAGTTCCGCCAGACGGACTTGCATGCCTGTCCAGGGCTAGCAGCGTCGATCCACTCCCCTCCCCAGGCACGGATCTGACGAATATGCAGAAAACGAATACGCAGGGTTACCAGCAGACCCGACGGCGGTATCGGGATCTTCTCCCCGGTCACCCTTATCGGGGCGTCAGGGTGATGCTGCCGATCTCCACCCCACCGAAATACGCCGGACCTGTGTACCCGCCGCGTCCGTCACTGATCAGTACGACGCGGTGGCCGGGAAAGATGTCGACGTAACCACCGTCGGGTGTCGGCTGAATCGGGTAACGCCCGATCAAGACCAGCTCCCCGCCTTCGACGCGCGCGTCACGTTGCAGGAGCACGATGCCCGCCGACAATGTCGTCGACGTGTAGTTGCCGGGTTCGACGTCGGCCGACGCTGGACCGGCCGTGGCGACGAGTGACGCGGCGCCCACGGCCACCGCGATCACAGCGGTCCGGATCATTGATGGTGTGGCATGTGTGGACATCGTCAACTCCTGTCACCCGGGTAACCAACTCTACCCCCGCCGACTCCGGTCGAAGGTGCGCGAACACGGCGTCGATACCGAGCCGGCACTCCCCCCGGGTTCGGGAGTTCACGACGTCGCCGCACCTGTCTCGCTCTTCGGGACTGTGCGTCGGGCACAAACCACCGGGAGTCAGATTGTCCGAAAAAGCACGTGACGATACCAGCGGCACACACCGAGGGCGAACCGTAGACGGAAGTTGTCCGCGTCCAACGTGATTCCGTAGCGGCCGGTGATCTGCTGGATGCGGTACTGCACGGTGTTGCGGTGGACGTCGAGGAGGCGGGCGGTGCTCGAGTAGCTGCCGCCCTCGGCGAGGAAGACGTCCAGGGTGTGGCGGAGCATGGCCATCTTGGTGCCGTCGGCGGCGAGGGGGCCGAGAACGCGACGGACCAGTCCGGCGAGCTCGTCGGGTTCGTCGGACAGGAGCGCGAACGGGGCGACGGTGTCGAAGTCCACCACCGGCGGCGCGTCCGGCCCGGCGGTGACGGCGAGGTTCTTGGCGCGGGCCGCGCTGCGGGCGGAGGTCCGGAATCCCGGTAGTCCCGCGCCGACGGTGCCGAGAGCGACCTTGACGGGCAGGCCGGACGCCGCGATCCGGTCGCCGATGTCGTCGGGCGCTGTGCGGTGGTCCTCGGTGACCGGGAACCAGATGCGCAGCGCGCGTTCCCCGGTGGCCGCCGCCAGTTCGGCTCCCCTGGCGCCCATCGCCGTGGACAGGAGTTGGCGGGTCTGGTCGAGCGCGCGTGCCGCGTCCGCGCCCGGGGTGTCCGGTGGAGTCCAGGCCTCCGCGGCGAGGTGGCGGCGGTCGAGACGGTAGTCGAGTGCTTCTTCGGCAGCCGGGACGTCGACGTCGTCGCTGTCGAGGAGGCGGGCGATCCATTGCTGCCGGGCGGCTTGGCGGCTGCTGAGCCAGCGGTCGCGTTCGGCTTCGTAGATGCGGCCCATGGACGAGTTGAGGCGGTCCAGGTAGGTGCCGGCGAAGCGGAGCAACTCGGCGATTCTGGCGGCCTGGTCGGGGCCGGGAACGGCGAGGATCAGCCCGATGGCCGCGTCGAGGAGGCGATACTGGCCCAGGCCGTACGCACGCAGCAGGACGGTCAGCGGCACGCCGCGCCGGGCCAGCCGCTGGGCGTAGGCGGCGGCGCCCGCGGGCGGGCTGACGGTGGCCGGGTCGATGTTGTTGGCCAGGACGTACTGCACGACGGCGATGTTCTCCGCGATGCTGGCGGCGCGCAGGTCCGCCAGATCGAAGGCGATGTCGGTCACCGGGATCATCTGCTCGGTGACGCGAATCAGATCCTCGGTGATCGCGTCGGTGAGTGGGCCCAGTGCCTGACCGACCCAGACGAGGGATCCGTACGCCGCCACCGCCCGCTCCGTCCGTTGTACAAAAACCGCCGCCGATATTGTGCCATGCGCACAAATTCTGGCTGGGCAAGGTGCTGGACGTGGTTGTCCGGGCCGGGTGTGTGGTCGTGACAGCGTGACGTGTGGTGTCATGGTCGCCGAACGCCCCGATATCGACTCCTTCTTGCTTGTTCGACACTGGTCCGCCGCCCGGTAGGCCCAGAATCCGACAGGGTTCGTGGGTCATCGCAGAGCTGTGGGCCGGACGGATGAAGGATGTTGTACAAGGATGGGTGAGGTTCGTCGCGCGGCGCGAGGTCGAGGCAATCGCAAGGCGAGCACTCCCCTCTTCGCGCAGCTGCTGACGGCGGCGGTCGACACGGCGGGCGAGGCGATCGCCCTGTCCTTCTCCCCCGCCGACGGCGACCGGATCGAACTCACCTACACCCAGCTCGACGAGTCGTCGTCGCGGCTGGCCAGGGAGCTGCTGGATCGCGGGATCGGGCCCGGTGATGTGGTCGCGCTCGGATTCACGCGTTCGATCGAGTCGGTGCTGGCCGTGTGGGCGGTCGCCAAGACCGGCGCGGCCTATGTTCCGGTCGATCCCGGCCTGCCGGCGGAACGGATCGCGTACCTGGTGACGGACTCGGGTGCGGTGCTCGGGCTCACCGCGGCGGCGTACCGGAGCGCCCTGGGCGAGGCGCTCGCGTGGATCGAGGTCGACGCGCCCCGGCACCGGGACCGGATCGCGGCGTGGCCGTCGCATCCGATCTCCTATCTCGATCGGGTGCGTCCGCTCACCGATCAGCATCCGGCCTATGTCATCTACACCTCGGGGTCGACCGGGCGGCCCAAGGGCGTCGTGGTCACGCACACCGGTCTGGGCGCGCTGGTCACGGCCGCGCGGGACCGGTATGGGGTGCACGCGGGCGACCGGGTGCTGCACGTGTGCTCGCCGAACTTCGACGTCTCGGTGCTCGAGCTGCTGGTGGCCTTCCACGCGGGTGCGACATTGGTGGTGTCGCCGCCGACGGTGTTCGGTGGCCCCGAGCTGGCGGCGCTGGTGCGCCGGGAGCGGGTGACCCATCTGTTGATCACGCCTGCCGCGCTCGAGTCGGTCGACGCCGAGGGGCTCGACGAGCTGCGGGTGGTCGTGGTGGCCGGTGACGCGTTCGGCCCGGCGCTGGTCGATCGTTGGGCGGTCGGCGAGCGTGCGTTCTTCAACGGGTACGGCCCGACCGAGGCCACGATTCTCGCCACGGGCAGCGCCGGTCTGCGGCCGGGCGCGCCGATCACGATCGGTTCGGCGTTTCCTGGTGTCGGGGCGGTGGTGTTGGACGCACGGTTGCGGCCGGTTCCGGCGGGTGTGGCCGGTGAGCTGTATCTGTCGGGTCCCGCGCTTGCTCAGAGTTATCTGGGCAGGCCCGGGCTCACCTCGGAGCGGTTCGTCGCCGCGCCGTTCGCGGGGGCCGCGGGTGCGCGGATGTACCGGACCGGTGATCTGGTCCGCCGTACGGCCGAGGGTGACTTCGAGTATCTCGGCCGCTCGGACTTCCAGGTGAAGATCCGGGGTTTCCGCGTCGAGCTCGGAGAGATCGACGCCGCGCTGACGGCTCATCCGGACCTCGAGTACGCGGTGACGATGGGGGTGAAGGCCGACTCGGGGGCGACGGTGCTGGTCTCCTATGTCCTGCCCCGCCGAGGTGTTCCGGTCGACACCGAGCAGGTGAGGCGTTTCGTCGGTACGTCGTTGCCGGGGCACATGGTCCCGTCGGTGCTCATCGTGCTGGACGAGATCCCGCTGACGCCCAACGGCAAATTGGACCGCCGGGCGCTGCCCGCGCCGGTCTTCGGCGCGGCCGGTTCGCGCGCGCCGGAGGGTCCGGTGGAGGTCGCGATCGCCGAGCTGTTCACCCAGGTTCTGGGGGTGCGCGAGATCGGTGCGGAGGATTCGTTCTTCGCCTCGGGTGGAGACAGCATTCTGTCCATCCAGTTGGTCTCGCGGGCGCGGACGGCGGGCATCTCGTTCACTCCGCAGCAGGTGTTCGAGCAGCGGACCGTGGCGGGGCTGGCCCGGGTCGCGGTGGTCGGTGGGGAGTCGGTGCCGACGTTGGCCGAACTTCCCGGTGGTGGTGTGGGGACGATGCCGCTGACGCCGGTGCTGGCGGCCTCGCTGTCGGGCGGCCGGGTGTTCGGCCGTTTCAGCCAGCAGATGGTGTTGGCGCTGCCCGCCGGTATCGATCGGATCGGGTTGGTGGACACCCTGTCCGCGATACTGAATCACCACGACATGCTGCGTGCCTGCGTGCGGGAGGTGGACGGTCGCTGGGAGCTGAACGCGCTGCCGCCGGGCTCGGTGGCGGCGCACCAACTGCTCACCCGGGTCGATGTCGCGGCGGGCCGGACCGAGCGGGAACGCGCCGAGATCGCGAGTGCGGCGCTGGATTCCGCGCTGGCGTCGCTGGACCCAGCGGCATCGCGGATGGTCGCGTTCGTGTGGTTGTGCCGTGAGGACGGTCCGGACGGTCTGATCGTGGCGGCCAACCACGCGGTGATCGACGGGGTGTCCTGGCGCATCCTGTTGTCGGACTTGGTGACCGCCTGGGGACAGTACGCGGCCGGGCAGCGGGTGAGCTTGCCCCCGGTCGGGACGTCGTTTCGCCGGTGGGCGCACGGCCTGACCGAGGCGGCGGCCGGCCGCCGGGACGAACTCGATCATTGGCGGCGGGTGCTGGCGGTGCCGGACCCGTTGCTGGGTACGCGTGCGCTCGACCGCTCGGTCGATACCGCGTCGACCGTGCGGACTTTCACTGTCACGGTGCCCGCCGACGTCACTCGGGCGGTGCTGACCGACCTGCCGACGAGGTATCGTGCGGGCGCCGAGGACGGTCTGCTCGCCGCGCTGGCGCTGGCGGTGCGGACGTGGCGGGCTCGCCGTGGCGTGGATGCCTCGGCGACGCGGATCCGTCTGGAGGGCCACGGTCGTACGGAATCGGCCCTCGCGGGCGCCGATCTGACCCGGACGGTCGGCTGGTTCACCAGCATGTATCCCGTGGCGCTCGAGCTGGGCGGGATCGACACCGAGGCCGCGTGGCGGGGTGGTGCGGCGACGGCGTCGCTGGTGAAGGCGGTCAAGGAGCAGCTGCTCGCGGTGCCGCACAAGGGCATCGGTTTCGGCATGCTCCGGCATCTGGACCTCGAGTCGGGTCCGCTGCTCACGGGTGCGTTGGGCCAGGTGGGATTCAACTATCTGGGTCGGGTGTCCGCCGGCGACGTGCCGGATTCGCTGGCCGATCACGGTTGGCTGCCCACCGATGCGTGGGGTGAGCCTGTCGCCGACCAGGATCCGGCGTTGCCGGCGGCCGCGGTGGTCGATGTCAACGCGCTGGCGGCCGGTTCGGCGGATGGTGTGGTGCTGCGGGCGTCGTTCTCCTATGCCTCGGGGGTCATCGACGAGGCGTCGGTGCGTGCGCTCGCCGAGTGCTGGACCGACGCGTTGGCGCTGCTCGCCGATCATCTTCGTGACCCGGCGGCCGGTGGTCTCTCCCCCGCCGATGTGGCGCTGGTGCGGGTTTCCCAGGACGAATTGGATGCCTGGCATCGCGAGCTGCCCGGGCTCAGCGATGTGGTGCCGTTGGCGCCGTTGCAGCTCGGCTTGCTGTATCTGGCGCAGGTCTCCCCCGACGCGGATCCGTATCTGGTCCAGTTGGCCGTCGAGTTGGCGGGTGCGGTGGATCTCGAGCGACTGCGGCGGGCCGCGCAGGTGGTGCTCGATCGGCACGCCATTCTGCGCACCTCGTTCGGGTCGGCGGCGTCGGGTACGCCGGTCGGTTTCGTGGTCGAGGGTGTGGCGGTGCCGTGGCGGATCGTCGACACCGCGAGCAGCGATCCGCGGGAGTTCCTGGCGGCCGAGGCGCGGGTCGGTTTCGATCTGTCGACGGCGCCGCTGCTGCGGTTCACGGTGTACCGCCGCGGTTCCGGTGATCTGCATCTGGTGCTGACCGCGCATCATCTGCTGGTGGACGGCTGGTCGATGCCGTTGCTGATGCGCGAACTGCTGGTTTCCTACGGCACCGACGGCGGCCCGTCGCTGTTGCCGCGGGTGCGGGGTTATCGGGACTATCTCGCGTGGTTGGCCGGCCGGGATCGTTCGGCGGCGCTGGACGATTGGCGCGTGGCGCTGTCCGGGCACGAGCCGACCCTGCTCACGGCGGCTGTCGCACCGCCCGCGGATGCGGTGGCAGGTTACGGGATGTGCGCGCTCGACTTGTCGGCGACCGAGGCGGAGGCTTTGTCGGCGGCCGCCGCGGCGCACGAGGTCACCCTGAACACCCTGTTCCAGGCGGCGTGGGGGGTGGTGCTGGCCGGTGTCGTCGGCCGGGCCGATGTCGTGTTCGGTGCGGTGGTGTCGGGGCGGCCGCCGCAGCTGGACGGGGTCGACGCCATGGTGGGTCTTTTCGCGAACACCATTCCGGTGCGGGTGCGGCTCGACGCTGCCGCGTCGCTGCGCGCGGTGTTGTCGCGGGTGCAGTCCGAGCAGGTCGCGCTGCTCGACGGGCATTACCTGGGGCTGGCCGATATCCAGCGGGCCGCCGGCGCGGGCGAGTTGTTCGACACGCTGATGGCCTACGAGTCGTATCCGGTGGATACCGAGGGGATGCGGCGCGCGCATGGTTCCCTCGACGGTCTCGAGATCGTCGATGTCGAGGCGGCCAATGCGACGCACTATCCGGTGGCGGTCGGGGTCGAGGTGGGCGACGGTATCCGGGTCGGCCTGCAGTACCGGCTCGAGGTGGTCGGCGCCGATATCGCCGAAGCGCTGACGCACCGGCTGCGTGTGGTTCTCGACGCGCTCCGCGATACGCCGGATCGCCCGGTGGGTGCGGTGCTCGCGGAGCTCTCCCGGCACGATGATCCGGTGGCCCGATTCGCCTATTGGCGTGCGGTACTCGCCGATCTGCCCGCGGAGCTGAACCTTCCGGCGGATCGTCTCCGGTCCGCCGGGCCGGTGGCTATCGACGATCACGTGCGGTTCGAGATCCCGGCTGATTTGTTCGGGCGGATGCGGGAAGTCGCGCAGGCGCGGCGGACTTCGGTGCGCACGGTTGTCCATGTCGCGTACGCGGTGTTGCTGGCGCGGCTGTCCGGCAGTGCGGACATCGCGATGGACGTGTTCGCCCCGCGGGATCCGGCGGTGCTGCTGCGACTATCGGTGCCTGGCGGCCGGACCGTCGACGCGCTGCTGTCCGATGCGGCCGCGCTGGCGCGGCAGGCCTGCGTGTTTCCGGAATTGTCGGCGGCGGAGTCGGCGGCCCTGGGTGTCGCCGAACGTTCGGCTGCGCGGATCGCGCTGCTGACGGGCCCGCGAGCGGACGTCACCGGGTTCGACCTGGCGCTGACCGTCCCCACCGAATCGGCGGAGCCGGTCCGCGCCGAATTCGGTTTCACCAGTGCCCTGTTCGACCGGGAAACCGTCTCGGTGTTCGCCGAACGACTCGTCCGGTTGCTGACCGCGATCGTCGAACATCCGCAGTCCGCGATCGGTGACCTGCCCCTTCTCGACGCGGCTGAGCAGCTCACGGAGCGTCCGGCCGAGCTCGACGCTCCCCCGGTGCTGTTGCCGGATCTCGTCTCCCGTGGTGTCGCGCTCGGTCCCGATCGAGTGGCGATCCGGTACCGGGGTCGCTCGGTCACCTATGGCGAACTCGACGCGCGGATTTCCCGGGTGGCGCGTGCCCTGATCGCGCGGGGCGTGGGACCCGAAGTGGCTGTCGCGGTGGCCTTCCCACGGTCGGTGGAGATGGTCGTCGCCGCCTTGTCGATCGCGAAGGCGGGCGGGCTGTTCGTGCCGCTGGACCCGGACCAGCCCGCGCCGCGTCTCGCTCACGTGGTCGCCGATGCGGGGGCCGCCCTGGGTCTCACCGCGCCGGAGTATCTCGATCGGGTGCCGGTGGGTGTGGATTGGCTGACTCTCGACGAGGTGGCGGGGTCGGCTGCCGCGACGCCGGTCACGGATGCGGATCGGCGTGCGCCGGTGCGGGCGGAGCATCCCGCGTATGTCATCTACACCTCCGGGTCGACCGGCGTCCCCAAGGGCGTCACCGTGACCCATGCGGGCCTGAGTCTGCTGGTCGAGGAGGCGGTCCGCCGCTACGGCCTCACCGGGGACCACCGGTTCCTGCACATCTGCGCGCCGTGGTTCGATCCGTCGGTCCTGGAATGGCTGTGTGCCTTCACGACGGGGGCGACGCTGGTCGTCGCGCCGTCGGAGATCCTCGGCGGTGTCGAGCTGAGCGATCTGCTGGCCGCCGAAGCCGTCACCCACGCCATCATCACTCCCGCTGTGCTCGGCACTCTCGATCCCGGGGGTCTGGACGCGCTGGAGCTGTTGTCGGTCGGCGGTGATGTGACGACACCGGAGCTGCTGGCGAGATGGCAGCCGGGTCGCCGCTATCTCAACGGGTACGGTCCCACCGAGACCACGATCATCTCGGCCTACGCCGAACTCACCGCGGGCCGCCCGGTCACGATCGGTGCGCCGGTGCCCGGCACGTACGCGATGGTCCTGGACGCGCGGTTGCATCCGGTGCCGGCGGGGGTCACCGGTGAGCTCTATCTGGCCGGTCGCGGGGTGGCGCGCGGCTACCGTAATCAGCCGGGTACGACCTCGACCCGGTTCGTCCCCGATCCTTGGGGTGCCCCGGGTGCGCGGATGTATCGCACCGGCGACCTCGTGCGCGTGCGCGATGCGCAACTGCACTATGTGGGTCGTGCGGACACCCAGCTGAAGGTGCGCGGGTTCCGGATCGAGCCGGGCGAGGTCGACGCGGTGCTCACCGGTCGCGCCGAGGTCGAGGTGGTGGTGACCGTGGGCCGGTCGGCGGCATCGGGGTCGACTGTCCTGGTCAGCTATGTCGTTGCCGCGCAGGGCCGGATCGCCGATCCGGCGGCGCTCTCCGAGTACGCCGCGCAACGCTTGCCGTCGTATCTGGTGCCCTCGGCGATCGTCGTGCTCGACGCGCTGCCGCTGACCTCCAACGGCAAACTCGATCGTGCCGCGCTCCCGGAGCCGGTGGCCGCGTCGGCGGTCGTCCGGGCGCCGTCGACGCCGAGGGAGACCGTGCTGGCTGGGTTGTTCGCCCGGGTGCTCGGGGTCGAGTCGGTGGGGGTCGACGATTCGTTCTTCGCCGTCGGTGGCGACAGCATTCTGTCGATCCAGCTGGTCTCGCTGGCCCGTGCGGCGGGCATCGTGTTCACGACCAGGCAGGTGTTCGAACACCGCACCGTGGCGAAGCTGGCCGCGGTCGCCGCTGTCGACAGTCCTGCCGTGACTCTGGCCGAACTGCCCGGTGGCGGGGTCGGCGAGGTCGCGCTGACGCCGGTGCTGGCCGAGTTCCTGGCCACCGGCTCGAGTGATCGCTTCGCGCAGACGATGGTTCTGGCGCTGCCGGACGGTATCGATCGCGCCGGTCTGGTCGCGACTGTGTCCGCGGTGCTGCGCCGTCACGACATGCTGCGTTCGCGGTTGCGTCACGATGGCCTGCGGTGGCGGTTCGAGGTTTTGGCTCCCGAGTCGGTGTCGGCGGACGCGCTGGTCTGCGAGGTCGACGCGGCGGCTGCCGACGGCGAGGAGCTGACCCGGATCGGTAGTGCCGCCATGGATTCGGCGCTGTCGGCGCTCGACCCGGGTTACGGCCGGATGATCGCGTTCACCTGGGTGCGCCGGAGCGAGGCCAGGGACCTGCTCGTGGTGGCGGCTCACCACTACGCGATCGACGGTGTGTCGTGGCGGATCCTGCTGCCCGATCTGGTCGTCGCGTGGGCGCAGTACGACGCCGGGCAGGAGATCGTTCTGCCGCCGGTCGGTACCTCGTTCCGCCGGTGGGCCCACGGGCTGGTCGCTGCCGACCGCACCGGCGAGCTCGACTACTGGCGGCAGCTGCTGTCCACCCCGGATCCGCTGCTGGGGACGCGGGCCATCGACAGTGCGGTCGACACCGAGGCGACGATGCGGTCGATCACGGTGCAGGTTCCGGCCGTGGTCACCGAGCCGCTGCTCACCACGCTGCCCGCGCAGTACCGGGCCGGCGCCGACCACGCTCTGCTCGCGGCGCTCGCGCTGGCTGTGCGCGCATGGCGGGCGCGTCGTGGCGTGGACGCCGACACCCTGCGGATCAGGCTGGAGGGACACGGGCGTGCTGAAGACGTCGTCCCCGGCGCGGATCTGACCCGGACCGTCGGCTGGTTCACCAGCGTCCACCCGGTCGTGCTCGACCTGTCCGCGGTTCCGGGGCGCGTCGACGACGCCGCGCTCGCGACGGCGGTGCGGTCGGTGAAGGAACAGCTACTGGCGGTGCCGGACAACGGCATCGGGTTCGGGGTGCTGCGCCTGGACCCGGCGCATCAGCTCACCGGCGGCCTTGGCCAGGTCGGCTTCAACTATCTGGGCCGTGCGACGACCGGTAACGACCCCGCCGCGGACGCGGCCTGGCTGCCCGCCGCCGATCTCGGCGACATCGATGTCGACTTCGACCCCGCGCTGCCGGCGCACACCGTCGTGGACATCAACGTGATCGCCGTGCCCACCGACGCCGGTCTCCAGCTGCGCGCCGATTTCCGTTACGCCACCGGCATTCTCGATGCTGACGAGGTGCTGGAGCTGGCCGACGAGTGGCGCGGGCAGCTGGCCGCGCTCGCCGAGCACACCCGGCATCCGGACGCGGGCGGTCTGACTCCGTCCGATGTCGCGTTGGTGCGGGTGTCGCAGGCGGATCTGGACTTGTGGCGCCGCACCCACCCCGGGCTGACGGAGGTGTTGCCGCTGTCCCCGCTGCAGCAGTCGCTGCTGGCACTGGGTGAACTCCTGGACGACTCGGTGCACGCCTATGTCATCCAGCTCGTCGCCGAACTTTCCGGCGATCTCGACACCGAGCGGCTGCGCCGGGCGGCCGCCACCGTGCTGGACCGGCACGCGAACCTGCGCTCGGCGTTCGTCACCGCCGCGGACGGCACGCCGGTGCAGGTGGTGGCCGACGCGATCGAGGCGCCGTTGCGGGTCGTCGGCGATGTCGACGACGCCGACCTGTCCGCGCTGCTGGCCGCCGATCAGGAGGCCGGTTTCGATCCGGCGGTCGCGCCGCTGCTGCGATTCACCGTCTACACCAGCGGTTCCGGACGCAGCCATCTCGTGCTGACGGGTCATCACATCCTGCTCGACGGCTGGTCGATGCCGCTGTTGATGAAGGAGCTGCTGGTCCTGTACGCCACGCACGGTGACGCGGCGCCCCTGCCGCCGGTGCGCCCCTACCGTGACTATCTGCGCTGGCTGAGCCGGCAGGATCGCGGGGTCGCCGAGCACGCGTGGTCGACGGTGCTGGCCGGGGTGGAGCCGAGCATGCTGGCACCGGAGCTGACGTGGCCGCCGGCCACCGGCACCGGATTCGGCCTGTGCGAGTTCGACATCGATGCCGACCGCACCGCCGAGCTGGCAGCGTTCGCCGCCCGCACCGAGGTCACCGCGAACACCGTCTTCCAGGCGGCGTGGGGTCTGGTCGTCGCGGGGACCAGCGGGCGCGACGACATCGTCTTCGGCGCCACGGTCTCCGGCCGTCCGCCGCAACTGGACGGTGTCGGCGACATGATCGGTTTGTTCGTCGACGCGGTGCCGGTGCGGGTCCGGCTCGACCCGACCGGCACCGTCACCGATCTCGTGCGTGCGGTGCAGGCCGAGCAGGCCTCGGTGCTCGATCACCATCATCTCGGTCTCGGTGCGATCCAGCGGGTAGCCGGGCGCGGTGAATTGTTCGACACGATGCTGGCCTTCGAGTCCTACCCGGTCGACGCCGAAGGGCTCCAGCAGGCGGGCGGTGCGCTCGACAACCTGCGAATCGATGGTCTGCGCGGGGCCGACTACACGCACTATCCGCTCACCATCCTGGTGTTCCTGGGGGCGCGCACCCAGGTGCAGATCAAGTACCGGCGTGATCTCGTCGCCGAGGCCACCGCGCAGGCGGTGACCGACCGGCTGCGCACCGCCCTGACCGCCGTGATCACCGCCGGCGCGGACACCACGGCGGGCGCGATCGCGCAGCGGCTCGCGACCGCACCCGGCGATCCGATCGCGCGTGCCCGCTTCTGGCGGGAGACCCTGGCCGATCCGCCCGGTCGGCTCACGCTGCCCACGGCGACTCGCGAGAGCGGGGGCGGGCGGGGACAGACCCGGCTGCCGATTCCGGCCGCGGTGCAGCAGGAACTGCGTGCGCTCGCCGATGCGGCCGGAGTCGGCTGGTCGGCGCTGATCCGCAGCGCTGTCGCCGTGCTGCTGGCTCGGCTGACCGGGACCGACGACATCGTCCTCGCCGCGCCCGAGCAGACCATGGTGGTCCGCACCCGGGTCGACCTCGGCCAGCCCTTCCTCGCGCTGCTGGCCCGGGCCCAGCGCAGTGAGGCCCAGGCGCTCGCGCACGCGGGAGTTCCGTCGGCGGACCTGGCCGCCTTGGTCGGTGCCGATCACCTGGACCAGGTGACGCTGGGGTTCGACGGTCCCGGAGCCGGTGAACTGGCCCTGGCCGTGGTCGAGCACGACGCGGGTTCGATCATCGAAATGTCTTTCGCACGAACAGTGTTCGACGACGACGAAGCGCTCGCGTTCGGCCGGCGCCTGGTGCGGATCCTGACCGCGCTCGCCCAGCGACCGGGCACACCGGTCGGCGACCTGCCCCTGTCGGATCGCGACGAGGACGTCTTCCTGACCCGGATCGGCGAGGGCGGCACACCCTCGACCGCCGCGACCCTGCCGCACCTGCTGGTGCGCGGCACCGACTACGGCCAGCACCGGATCGCGGTGCGCGACAACGGCCGCGGCCACACCTACGGTGACCTGGACGCCGACTCCTCACGCCTGGCCCGGCTGTTGATCGCCGACGGCGTCGGACCGGAAACCGTGGTCGCCTCGGCGATCCCGCGCGGTTACCAGTCGATCCTGGCGTTCTGGGCGATCGCGAAGGCCGGTGGCGTGTATCTGCCGGTCGACCCGAACTACCCCGCGGACCGGGTCCGGCACATGCTCGACGATTCCGGCGCCACGAGGGGCGTCACCGTCGCCGGTCACGCCGCGGCACTCGGCGAGTCGGCGCGCTGGCTGGTGCTCGACGATCCCGCCGTGCGCGCCCGCATCGCCACCCACCCCGCCACCGCGGTGCGGGACCGGGACCGGACGGCTCCGCTGCGGCGCGACCACGCCGCCTACGTGATCTACACCTCCGGCTCCACCGGGCGGCCCAAGGGTGTCACCGTCACCCACGCGGGCCTCGGCGCGCTGATCGCGCACTCGGCCACCATTATGGGCCTGCGGCACGACCACCGGATGCTGCACGTCTGCTCGCCCAGCTTCGACCAGTCGATCGAGGAGATCGGCACCGCTTTCCATCGCGGCGCCACCCTGGTGATCGCGCCCCCGGGCACCGTCGGCGGTGTCGAACTCGACGAGCTGCTGCGCCGGGAACGCGTGACCCACACGATCATCACCCCCGCCCTGCTGGGCACCCTCGACCCGGCCGGGCTGCCCGAGCTGAGCTGTGTCTCGGCGGGCGGTGAGGCGACCACCGCCGAGCTGCTGACCGCCTGGCAGCGCGGGCGCCGCTTCCTCAACGGCTACGGACCGACCGAGGCCACGATCGGCGCGACCTACGCGCGGTTGCGCGCCGGTGACCGGGTCACGATCGGCCGTCCGGTGCCGGGGTTGCGCGCGATGGTGCTCGACCAGCGGTTGCATCCGGTGCCCGTCGGTGTCACCGGTGAGCTGTATCTGGCCGGTCCGGCCTTGGCCCGCGGCTATCACCGGCGTGGTGCCGTGACCGCCGACCGGTTCGTCGCCTGCCCGTGGGGTGCGCCGGGCGAACGCATGTACCGCACCGGCGATCTCGTGCGCTGGGTGCGTGGCGCGGAGGCCGCCGACGAGCTGGAGTACCTGGGCCGCACCGATTTCCAGGTCAAGATCCGGGGCTTCCGGATCGAGCTGGGCGAGATCGACGCCGTGCTGGCCCGGCATCCGCAGGTCACCTTCGCGGTCACCGTCGGCGCGCAGAATCCGGCGGGCGAGACGACGGTGGTGTCGTATGTGACCGGCCGTGACATCGATCCCGGTGCGGTGGCGCGGTGGTCGTCGTCGATGCTGCCCGCGCACATGGTTCCGGCGGCCGTGATGGTGCTGGACGAGATCCCGTTGACCTCCGCCGGCAAACTCGACCGGCAGGCGTTGCCCGCGCCCGTCTTCACGGCCCGCCCCTACCGGCGGCCGGCGAACGGCCTCGAACGTACCGTCGCCGGGGTGTTCGCGGAGGTGCTGGGCATCGAACAGGTCGGCGCCGACGACAACTTCTTCGAGCGTGGCGGCAACTCGCTGCTGGCGACCCGGCTGTCCGCCCGGTTGAGCGCGGCCGTGGCGGTCCGGGTCCCGGTGCGGGTGCTGTTCGCGGCACCGACGGTCGCCGAGTGCGCCGCGGAGGTCTCCCGGCTGACCCGGGCGGGCCGCCGTCCCGCGCTGCGCGCCCAGGCTCGGCCCGAGCGGCTCCCGCTCTCGCCCGCCCAGCAGCGCATGTGGTTCCTCAACCGTTTCGATACCCGGACCTCCGCTTACACGATTCCGGTGGTGTTGCGCTTGGGCGGTGCGCTCGATGTCGCGGCCTTGCGGGCGGCGTTCGGTGATGTGGTGGCCCGGCACGAGATCCTGCGCACCGTGTATCCGGTCGTGGATCACGCGCCGGTGCAGGTTGTCCTGCCCGTCGGCCATCCGGATCTGCCCCGGTTGGCTGTGCGCTCCACCGCCGAGGTGGAACCCGCTGTGCTGCAACTGGTGTCGACGGTCTTCGACGTCACCGCGGAGGTGCCGCTGCGGGCGACGCTGTTCGAGGCCGGACCCGAGGACTTCGTGCTGGCCATGGCGATCCACCACATCGCCGGTGACGGCTTCTCCGGTGGCCCGCTCACCCGCGACCTGGTGACCGCCTACGGCGCCCGCGTCGACGGGCGTGCCCCGACGTGGACTCCGCTGGCCGTGCAGTACGCCGACTACGCGGTGTGGCAGCAGACGCTGTTGGGCGAGGACACCGATCCGACCTCGGTGGGCGCCGAACAGATCGCCTATTGGCGCCGGGCGCTGGCCGATTTGCCCGACCAGCTCGACCTGCCCCGCGACCGTCCCCGCCCGGCGGTGCAGTCCTATGCCGGTGGCCGGGTGCCGTTCACCGTGGACGCCGCCACCCATGCCGCGCTCACCGAATTGGCCCGCACGCAAGGCGCGACGCTGTTCATGGCCGTGCACACCGCGCTGGCCGTCCTGCTCGCGGGACTGTCGGGCACCACCGACATCGCCATCGGCACCCCGGTCGCCGGACGTGGCGAGGCCGAGCTGGACGATCTGATCGGCATGTTCGTCAACACGTTGGTGTTCCGCACCGAGGTCGACGGCGACGAGAGTTTCGCCGAACTGCTCGCCCGCCAGCGCGAGATCGACCTGCAGGCGTTCGCGCACAGCGACGTCCCGTTCGAGCGGCTCGTGGAAGTGCTCAATCCGGTCCGCTCCACGGCTCGGCATCCGCTGTTCCAGGTGGGCCTGTCGTTCCAGAACCTCGCCGAAGTACGGATGGACCTGCCCGGCATCAGCGTGTCCTCGGTGGAGACCGACCGCGAGCTCTCGCAGTTCGACCTGCATTTCATTCTGGCCGATCGCTACACCGGCGACGGCGCGGCCGCCGGGATCGGCGGTTACTGCACTTTCGCCACCGATCTGTTCGACGCCGTGACAGTGCGCGGATTCCTGGAGCGCTTCACCCGGATCATCGCCGCGGTGGTCGCCGCGCCCGGCGCACCGCTGCACACGATCGATCTGCTCGCTCCGGCGGAGCGGACCCGCATTGTCGAACGGTGGAATCGCACCGCGCGTCAGACCGATCCGGCCGCGACCCTGGTGTCGCTGCTGGACGAGACCGTGGCCGCGGACCCGCATGCGGTGGCGCTCGTGGCCGAGGACCGACGGTGGACCTTCGCCGAGCTCGACGCCCGGGTGAACCGGCTGGCCCGGTATCTCGTCGCCGCGGGGGTCGGCCCGGAGACCCGGGTGGCGCTGGCCATGCGGCGCTCGGTCGAGCTGGTGATCGCGATGTACGCGGTCGCCACCGCGGGTGGCGCCTATGTGCCGATCGATCCCGATCAGCCGCTCGCGCGTACCGAGTACATCCTGGACACGGCGCTGCCGATGCTGGTGCTCACCGACACCGACACCGGGTTCGCGGCAGCCGGGATCCGGGTCGTGCGGGTCGACCAGCTCGAGCTGTCGGCGCTGAGTGCCGCCCCGCTCACCGATCGCGACCGGCGCGCTCCGCTGCGGGCGGCCAATACCGCCTATGTGATCTTCACGTCGGGCTCGACGGGGCGTCCGAAGGGTGTGGTGGTCTCGCACGCGGCCGTGGTCAACCAGTTGCGGTGGAAGGCCGAGAGATTCGGCCTCACCGCCGAGGACGTCGTGCTGTTGAAGACGGCGGCGACCTTCGACCTGTCGGTGTGGGAGTTCTGGTCGACGGCGGTCTCGGGCGGTCGCCTGGTCATCGCCGCACCCGACGGTCACCGCGATCCGGCCTACCTCGCCGAGCTGATGCGCCGCGAGGCTGTCACCACCTTGCACGCGGTGCCGTCGATGCTCGACGCGCTGCCCGCCGATGGGCTGCCCGCCTCGCTGCGCCGGGTCCTGGCGATCGGCGAGACGCTGCCCGTGGCGTTGGCCCGTCGAGTCGAATCCGCGGCACCGCAGGCCACGCTGTTCAACGTGTACGGACCGACCGAGGCGGCGGTCTCGATCACCAGCCACCAGGTCCGCGCCGCGGACACCGCGACGGTCCCGATCGGCAAGCCGGTGTGGAACAGTCAGGTCTACGTGCTCGATGCCCGTCTGCGGCCGGTGCCGGTCGGTGTGCCGGGTGAGCTGTATCTGGCCGGCGCCCAGCTGGCAGGCGGCTACCTCGGCAGGCCCGACCTGACCGCCGAACGCTTCGTGGCGAATCCCTTCCACGCCGGCACCCGGTTGTATCGCACCGGTGACCTGGCGGCGTGGAATGCCGACGGGGCCTTGGAGTATCGCGGGCGCACCGATTTCCAGCTGAAGATCCGCGGCTTCCGCATCGAGCTGGAGGAGATCGACGCGGTGCTCGCCGCGCACGCCGATGTCGGCTACGCGGTCACGATGGGCCGGGAGAACCAGACCGGCGCGACGGTGCTGGTGTCGTATGTGGTCGCCGCGCCGGATCGGATGGTCGTCGTCGAGGATCTGCGCGAGTGGGCGTCGCGGTCGCTGCCCTCGCACATGGTGCCCGCCACGATCATGGTCATCGACGAGGTGCCGCTCACCTCGGTCGGCAAACTCGACCGCGCCGCGCTGCCCGCACCCGAAGTCGCGACCCGCGCCTACCGTGCCCCCGGCACCGCGATCGAGCAGACGGTGTGCGAGATCTTCGCCGATGTCCTGCGGTTGGACCGGGTCGGCATGGACGACCACTTCTTCGAACTGGGTGGCACCTCCCTCAGTGCTACCCGTCTGGCGACCCAACTCGGTGCCGCGGTGGCCGCGACCATCCCGGTGACGTGGCTGTTCACCACCCCGACGCCCGCGGGGATCCTCGCCGCGCTGCGTGCCGACGGAGCCGACAGCACCGGCGCCGACGCGGCGTTCGATGTCTTGTTGCCGTTGCGGACCGTCGGCACCCGCGAGCCGCTGTTCTGCGTGCACCCGATCAGCGGTGTCGCCTGGTCGTTCGGTGGGCTCGCCGCGCACCTGCATCCCGACCGGCCGATCTACGGTCTGCAGTCGCCGGCGCTGAGCTCGGCCGAGCCGCTGCCGGATTCGATCGAGGAATGGGCGCTGCTCTATCTCAAGCAGATTCGACAGATCCAAGCCGAAGGGCCCTACCACCTGCTCGGCTGGTCACTGGGCGGAGTGCTCGCGCACGCCATGGCGGTGCAACTGCAGGAAGACGGTGAGGAGGTCGCGCTGTTGGGCATGCTGGACAGCACGCTCAGCGCCGCGTCGCAGGCTACGGCGAGCCCGGTCACGGCGGCCGATCTGCTCGGCGGGTTCGCCGGTGACCTCGCTGCCGACGGCACCTTCGACGAGGTGGCCGACGCGCAGGGTCTGGCCGAGGTCCTCGGCCGGCTGGCCGCACCGCTGGCATCGCTGGACTCCGCCCGGATCGAGCGCGTCGTCGACGCGGCGATCGCTTCGGCGGCACTCGACGCGGCCTACCGGCCACGCCGATTCGACGGTGCCATCACCTATTTCACCGCCGCCCAGGACGATCCGACCGGCTCCACCGGCGCCGCGTCCTGGACCGAGGCCGCCAGCCGCCCGGTGCGCAACCATCTCGTGGACGCGACGCACTGGCGGATGACCGAGAGCCGCGCGCTCGAGTCGATCGCCAAGGTGTTGCGGGAGTGGCTGTGACGATCACGAACCCATCAGTGGCGCTGATGGGGTGATAGGCACGGGCCTACTACCCGCCGAGCCGACGCCCGATTCTTCACCGAACCGCTGTCCGGGCGGGACGCACCGCTGGGGGAGCCCGGTGGTGCGACCGCGCTCGGGCCGTTGGGCGTGGACACGCCGTTCGTGCGGGACTACCAGCGGTAACGGTTCAGCGAGCCGGCCGCCGGGCCGGCAACGGGATCCGGTCCAGATCGTGCGCGAGTACGGCCTCGGGGAAATCGGCCTGCGCGAGGAACAGCGGGTCGTCGCCTTCGCCGTAGCGTTCCGAGAAGTGGGTCAGGACCAGGGTTCGCACCCCACACGACCGGGCCACCTCACCCGCCTGCCGCGCGGTGAGGTGGCCGCGTTCCCGGGCCTGGTCGGTCTCGGAGTCCAGGAACGTGGACTCGATGATGAGCATGTCCACGCCCTCGGCCAGCGCGTAGACGTTGTCGCACAGGCGGGTATCCATCACGAACGCCACCTTCTGGCCCGGCCTGGGCACCGTGCACTCCTCGAGCAGCGGCCCGGACAGTTCCCGGACCGCCGCACCGGAAATCCCGTGCGCGCGTAGACGTTCGGGCAGAAACGTCCGGCTGTCGGGCTCGGCGAGTCGATAGCCGTAGGTGGTGATGCTGTGGTCGAGTGGCAGCGCGGTGAGGGTGAAACCGTCGCCCTGCAGCGTTGCACCGGGCCCGCTGAGCGGATGTTCCACCAGATGCGGCTCGTCGTAGTAGCTCGTCGCGTACTTCAGCCGCTCCCAGTAGTCGGCGCCGTCGGCGGGAAACACCGCGTGCACGTCATGCGGGACGCCGTCCCGCCCCAACCGCTGCACGATGCCGGGCACCCCGAGGCAGTGATCGCCGTGGAAGTGGGTAACGCACAGCCAGCGCAGTTCCGTCGCCGACGCACCCGCCTGCGACATCTGCCGCTGCGTACCCTCACCGGGATCGAACAGCACGCCCCGGCCGTCCCAGCGCAGGAGATACCCGTTGTGGTTACGACGTCGCGTCGGCACAGCCCCCGCCGTCCCGAGCACGACCAGTTCGCGTGTCGACATCGACCTATCCTCGCGGGCGCGGCCAACCGTGTCGAGCAGGCGGATCGAGCACCGTGATTCGAGTCGAACGCACGAGGCCGACGCCCACCCACCTGTGACCACTCGGAAATTTCCGCCCGTAGACGGATCTGCGGGGGCTGCGGCCGGGTTAGCGTGGATCGAGCGGTTCGGCGAAAGGCGGGGAAGCTGTGAACAGCAAGACCATCGCGAGGCAGTGCACACTGTGCGAGGCACACTGCGGAATTCTGGTGACGGTGCGAGACGAGCAGGTCACGCGGATCGAGGGCAATCCCGACGACGTACTGTCGAAGGGCTACATCTGTCCCAAGGCGACCGCCATGGGCGGCCTGCACCACGATCCCGACCGATTGCGCACCCCCGTCCGGCGCGTCGGCGGCACCTTCGAACCGATCGGCTGGGACGAGGCGTTCCGCGAGATCGGACAGCGCTTGCGGGCGGTGCGCGCGGCCCACGGTCCCAGCGCGATCGGGATGTACATGGGTAATCCCGCCGCCCACAGCTCCTCGGTGATCTACGGCATCGCGTTGCGGACCGCGCTGGCGACCCGCAACTTCTTCTCCGCGTCCTCCATCGACCAGTTCCCGCAGGAATTCGTCGCCTGGCGGATGTTCGGCGCCAATGTGCTGATGCCGATCGCCGATATCGACCGCACCGACCGGCTGGTGGTGCTCGGTGCCAACCCGGCGGTGTCCAACGGGTCGATCACCACCATGCCCGGCGCGAAGCTGCGCATCCGGGATGTGCGCAAACGCGGCGGCACCGTCGTGGTCATCGATCCGCGGCGCACCGAGACCGCCCGGCTGGCCGACGAGCACGTCGCGGTGCGGCCCGGCGGCGACCTCTACCTGCTGCTGGGGATGCTGCACGTGCTGGTCACCGAGGGGCTGTGTGACGAGCGGGTGGTCCGCGCGCAGTGCGCGGGCTGGGACCAGCTCACCGACCTGGTCGCGGACACGACCCCGGACCGGATGGCACCGCACGCGGGCGTCGACGCCGACACCATCCGGCGCCTGGCCCGCGACCACGCCGCGGCACCCTCGGCGGTGCTGTACGCGCGCATCGGTGTCTGCTTGCAGACCACCGGCGCGCTGACCCATTGGCTGGTGAACACGATCAACGCCGTCACCGGCAATCTCGATCGCGCGGGCGGGCAGATGTTCGCGACCCCGCCGGTCGACGTCGCCCGCTACGGCAAATACCTGCCGATGGGCTACGGCGCGTGGACCGACCGCTCCGGCACCCGGAAATCCTTCCGCGGCGAGCTGCCGGTGTCGGTGCTGGCCGAGGACATCCTCGCCGACGGCCCGGACCGGATCCGGGCGATGATCACCTACGCGGGCAACCCGGTGCTGTCCACACCCCAGGGCGGCCGCCTCGACGAGGCCCTGGACTCACTGGACTTCTATGTCGCCGTCGACATGTACATCACCGAGACCACCCGCCACGCCGACATCATCCTGCCGCCGGTCTCGCCGCTGGAACGCGAGGATCTCAACCTGCTGTTCCCGGTGTTCAGTGTCCGCAACAACGCGCGCTTCGACGCCCACGTGTTCGAGCCGCCCGCCGACGGACTCGAGGACTGGCAGATCCTGGCCCGCCTGCTCGCCGAGGTGGTGCCGCTGCCCGCACGGTGGGTCACCGGCCGCGCGCTCACCGCCGTGCTCGAACAGCTCAGCCCACTGCGATTGAGCGCCGCCGCCATCGCCACCGGACCGCACGGCATCCTGCGCAAGGGCCGGAAGGGATTGACGGTCAACAGGATTCGTGCCGCCGCAGGCGGTGTCGATCTGGGGCCGTTGGTGCCGCGCTTGCGCGAGCTGATCGGAACCGAGGACCGCAAAGTGCACCTGACGCCGCCGGATTTCCTCGCCGCGCTCCGCACCGTCCTCGACGAGACCGTCACCGCGGCGACCGACGGCTACGACCTGCAACTGATCGGCCGACGCCACCTGCGCAGCAACAACTCCTGGCTGCACAACATCCCGTCCATGATGAAGGGCCGCGACCGGTGCACCGTGTTGGTCCACCCCGACGACGCCACCGCCCGTGGTCTGCGCGACGGTGATCCGGCGCGCGTCGAGTCGCCGGTCGGGACGATCGTCGTGCCCGTGGAGGTCAGTGACGACATCCGCCCCGGCGTGGTCGCCATCCCGCACGGCTGGGGCCATCAGGAACCCGGCGTCGGCTGGCAGGTGGCCGCCGCGCAGCCGGGCGTCAACGTCAATCTGCTGCACGATCCGTCCCGCGCCGACCCGCTGACCGGGACCGCGGCGGTCAACAACACCTGGGTGCGGGTCGGCCCGGTCGTGGTCGAGCAGGACGTGGCCGACCCCGCGGACGCCCGGATCGGCGTGTCCGGCTGATGCGCCCGTCGTGGTGAACCCGGCCGTCCGGGTTCACCACGATCGGATCAGCGGACGCGCAGGGTGGTGGTGGCCAGGCCGAAGATCTTGCGGCCACCGGACTTGGCGACGATCGCGATCACCGCGGTCTTGGTGTCGGCGTCGAGCGACTTCACCCGCCCGGTGAACTCCACCCCGCCGCCGCTCTGGAAGTCGACGATGGTGTAGTTCGACAGCCGCACGCCGTAACGGGTCACCGCGCCCGGATCGCCGGACCAGGTCGAGACGAAACCGGCGCCCAGACCCATGGTGAGCATGCCGTGTGCGATCACGTTGGGCAGGCCGGCGAGGCGGGCGATGCTCTCGTCCCAGTGGATCGGGTTGTTGTCGCCGGAGACGCCCGCGTAGTTGACGAGGTCACCGCGCGAGAGGTGCGCGTCGCGCAGCGGCAGCTCGGCACCGACGGTGAGTTCCTCGAACGCCAGTGTCGTGCTGGGGACGCGGGCCGCGCCGGCGACCGAGAGCCGGAGCTCGCCTTCCGGGCGCAGGGTGGTCTCGACCGGCTCCTGGGCCGAGGCGTCGCTGTTGCCGAACACCTTGACGCCGTGGACCATCACGTTCTCCACCGCGCTGGTGATCTCGGGATCGACGCCCTCGCCGGTGATGCCGACGACCGTGGTGTGCATGATGTGCACCGTCTCGCCGGATTCGTCGGCGAAGGTGTTGGTGACGGTGATCAGGTCCTTGCCCGCGATCCGGCGCACCGACGACAGTTCGACGTCGACGACCAGCCGGTCACCGGCGACGATCGGCTTGTGCTGTTCGAAGACCTGCTCGGTCTGCACGAACATGTCGTAGCCGACGACGACCGACTCGAACAGCGGCCGGTTGGCGGCCATGGCCGGGATGGAGACGAAGGTCAGCGGCGCGACCAGGCCCGGATAGCCTAGCGCGAGCGCCGCGTCCTCGTCCCAGTGCGCGGGGTGGAAATCCTGTACCGCGCGGGCATATTCGCGGATCTTCTCGCGGCCGACCTCGTAGACGTCGTCGACCCGGTAGTAATGCCCAACCTTCGACGCGATATCAGGGGCATCGACCACGGAAGTCACTTTTCGATCACCTTCGTTCGGGGAACGGACACCCGGCAGGCTAGCGGACTCCTCGCCACACCGCGCACACCTTGGCACACTTCACAGTGGCGTCGCCCGGTACGCACGCGCTCCGCGGGCCGCGGCCGAACCCGCCCCGGCGTGGTCAGCGCGTCGGCAGCAGCGACACCGGACCGGCTCCGGGCCCGTCGACCGGCGTCAGATCCCGGCCGATCACCCGCTCGCCGCAGTGCGAGCACACCGGTTCGACGGTGGCGACGTGACCGCAGGCGCGATGCACGGCCACGACCGGCGCGCCGTCGGGCGCGGCCCATTCGTCGCCCCACTGCCGCATCGCGGTGACGACCTGCCACAGCGAGCGCCCCTTGGGGGTGAGCAGGTAGTCGTAGCGGACCGGGTTGTCCTGATAGGGCTCCTTGGTCATGATCCCGTGTTCGACCAGGCCGTCGAGGCGTTGGGTGAGCACGTTGCGGGCGATACCGAGCCGGTCGCGGAACTCGTCGAAACGAGTCACCCCGAACAGGGCGTCACGCACGATCAGCAGCGTCCACCACTCCCCGACCACCTCCAGGCATTGGGCCAGGGAGCAGTTCATGTCCTCGAAACTGGTGCGGCGCATACCCCGAGTCTAGTGGGTTGCGTCATAGAACTCACCCATCTACCGTAAGTTTCATGATGAAACTCACTGGGCGGTTGGGTGCGGAATTCGCCCTCACCGCCGCCGAATCGGGGCGTTGGCACGCCGTCGTCGACGATTCCTGGCGGGGCTGGACCGGCCCGCACGGTGGCGCGCTCGCCGGACTGCTGATCGAGACCGCCCAGCGCGCGAGCACCCGCGACCAGCCCGTGCGCGCCGCCGAGATCCGCTTCCTCGGCAGGCCCGCGACCGGCGCGTTCACCCTGCGCACGACCGAGCACGTCGTCGGGCGCAGCACGACGATCCTCGACGTGGTCGCCGAGCAGAACGGCGTGGCCGTCGCCGCGGCCTCGATCACCCTCGGCGCGGCGAGCACGACCGCGATCGCCGCCCACTCCGCCCGGCCCGCACCCACCGTCGCGGCCCCGCAGGAGTGCGCGCTGTTCCAGTTGCCGCCGCAGATCGTCCCGGTCGGTGCGCATTTCGTCATCCGGCCCGCCGCGGGCCCGCTACCGCTCAGCGGCGCCGACGAGGCGATGATGTGCGCCTGGATCGCGCTCGATCCCGCCCTGCCGCTGGACGCGCCGAGCCTGGCCGTGCTCGCCGACGCGCTCCCGCCCGGACTGTTCCCACTGCTCACCGCCCCGGTGGCGGTGCCCACCGTCACCCTGTCGCTGCAACTGCACACCGACACCGCCCGCCGCGCCGAGGCTCCCGTACTGGTGGGTGCCGCCGCGGTCAGCGCCGGCGACGGCTGGACGGTCGACGACACCGACATCTGGGACCGCGACGGAGTCCTGCTCGCCACCGCCCGCCAAACCCGCCGCGTCCTCGGCTGATCGAGAGCTTCCGCATGAATTCCGTTGCCACCGCGCGCCCCACCGATCCCCGGGTGGTGCTCGCCGTCGTCTCCACCGGCGTCCTGCTGTCGAGCCTGGACCTGTTCATCGTCAATGTCGCCCTGCCCGCCATGGCCACCGATTTCGGCGCCGGGCTCACCGGGCTGTCCTGGGTGCTCAACCTCTACGCGATCGTCTTCGCCGCGCTGCTCGTGCCCGCAGGCCGCCTCGGCGACCGCAACGGCAATCGCGCGACCTTCCTGATCGGCCTCGCGGTCTTCGTCGCGGGTTCGGCGCTGTGCGCGGTGGCCTGGGATGTGGGCTCGCTCGTCGGGTTCCGCGTCGTCCAGGCCGTCGGGTGCGCGCTGCTGACACCGTCTTCGCTGGCCCTGGTGCTGGCCGCGACACCACCCGAGCGGCGCGCGGGCGCGGTGCGGTTGTGGGTCGCGTTCGGTGGTCTCGGTGCCGCGCTGGGGCCGGTGATCGGTGGGTTGCTCGTCGAACTCGATTGGCGCTGGGTGTTTCTGGTGAACGTGCCGATCGGGCTGGCCGCCCTGGCGGTCGGTGCGCGCACGCTGCCGCGCCCGGCCGCCGAGCGCGGCCCGCTGCCCGATCTGCTGGGCGCGGTGACGCTGATCGGCGCCGTCGGGTCGTTCATCCTGGCCGTGGTGCAGGGCCCGGAGTGGGGGTGGACGTCGACGGGAGTGCTGGCCGCGTTCGCGGTGGCGGCCGTCCTCGGTGGGGTATTCGCCGTGTCCTCGGCGCGGCACCACAGTCCGGTGGTGGACCCGGCACTGCTGCACGCTCCGAATTTCACGCTGGCGAGCGCCAATTCACTCGTGTTCCAGATCGCGTTCGCGGGCATGTTGCTGTCGGTGACACTGTGGGCGCAGAACGTGTGGGGCTGGTCGGCACTGCGGACCGGGCTCGCGATCGCGCCGGGGCCGCTGCTCGTCCCGTTCGTCGCGATCGCGGCGGGCCGGATCATCGGCCGCGTCGGTGCGGGCCCGGTGATCGCCGCCGGCGGGCTGGCCTTCGGCGGCGGACTGCTGTGGTGGGCGCGGGCAGCCGAGCTGACACCGGACTACCCGTCCGGACTGCTCGGCGGAATGCTGCTGACCGGCCTGGGCGTCGGCCTCACCCTGCCCACCGCCTTCGCCGCGGGCGCGGGAACCCTCGCCCCGCATCGCTTCGCGACGGGGTCGGCCGTCCTGAGCATGTCCCGCCAGCTCGGCCTCGCGGTCGGCGTCGCCCTCCTGGTCGCCTTGCTCGGCTCCCCCGAGACACCCGCCGCCACACTCGACGCCTTCCACCGCGCCTGGTACGTGACCGCGGCAGTCGCGGTCCTGGCCGGCCTGATCGGCCTCGGCATCCGCCCCACCACGAACCCGACCGAGACCAAGCAGGACACCGAGCTGGAACCGGCACCGCACGGATAGGCGGACCGGCTCCCGGTCGAGGTCGAACCGAGAACGGGGTCGCGGCTCCGCGCAGCGGCGCGATACCTGATCCTGCTGCCCGCACCGAGACGCGGCAACCTCGCGATCGGCGGCGCCAGGCGCCCGGCGACCGCCGACGAACTGGACGAGGTGCGCCGCCGGGTGCGGCCGATGCGCGGCGGCAAGCTGCTGTGGTCGGACTTCACGCACGTCAGGGACATCACGGTCACCGGGTTTCGGCTGGTGCGCTATCCGGTGATGATGCCCGAGGACGCACCACGAGACCGCGAATTCGCCTGAGCGCGATCAGATCTGGTGGGTCCAGGCGACGAAGAACACCGCGCCCGCGGCGGTGAGGGCGAGGCTGATCGGGATGGTCCACCAGGTTCCGTCGCGGCCGAGGACGGTGCGGGTCAGCCGTAATTCGAGGCGGCCGAGCAGAGCCACGACACCGAGGAAGGCCGGAGCCAGCAGCAGGCCGAGTGCGGCGTGCACGGCCCAGGCTCCGGCGAGTGTGGGCCCGCCCCACGAGGTTTCGTAGGCGTTCGCGGCGACCAGCGGGTAGGCGAGGCCGCGGACCAGGACCAGACCGGCGAGCAGGGTGAGAAACCAGGCGACCACGCCGGCCCCTGCGGACAGGACGGAGTGGACCACACAGCGCAGCGCCGAGACCCGCCGGGCGGAAACGGGTTCGTGCAGGAGCAGGCGCGGCACCCGGAGCCGGGTCCGCACCGGTGACACGGCCAGGGGCAGCGCGAGCAGCGCGTAGATGATCGTCCGCCCGAGCGCGCTCACCGTAGCGAACCCGCTGCCGCCAAGTCGTCGAAGAGCAATTGGTCGACCGGCGGCACCAGGTCACGATCGCGATAGCCGAACCACGCCAGTGCCTCGATCTCGCTGCTGGCGGTGAGAACACCGCGATAGTCGGCGGTGTAACAAGCCATCCGCACGACGGTGGGATGACCATCGGAGATCGCGGCCTCGTAGGTGCCGACATGGGCCGCGCTCTCCGGCGCCAGATCCACGCTCAGCTCCTCGGCGACCTCACGCACCAGCGTCTCCACATCGGTTTCGGCGCCCTCGCGTTTCCCACCGGGGATGAAGAAGACGTCCTTGCCCCGGGGGCGCGCGCACAGGATGCGCCCGTCGTCGATCAGTACCCAGGCCACGGTGTCGATCAGCTGCTGTACCGGAGAGTCCACCACGGCCCGCAGCCTACTGCGCCTCGGTCAGTGGCCGGGCAGCACGCAGACGGTGTCCAGGCCGAGAACCCGGTTGAGTCGGCCGAAGGCCAGCCACGACCCGATGCTCATGCTGAGCTCGACCACCTCGGTCTGGGTGTAGTGCTCGAACATCCTGGCCCAGAACTCGTCGTCGAGGCTGTGGTGGTCGGTGGCGTAGCGCTCGGCGTATTCGGCGGCGAGCCGAGCGCGCTCGTCGAACAGTTCGGTGGTGCGCCAGTTCGTGACGGCGTCGGCGAACTCGGCCTCGACCTTCTGCCCGTCGCGTTCGGTGCGCCAGTCCTGACAGAACAGGCACCCGTTGATCTGCGCGATCCGCAGCCTGGCCGCCTCGAACTCGCGCAGCCCCAGGGTCGAGTGCTCGTAGACCGACAGCGAGAACGCAGCGGCGGCGACACCGATCCCGGGAACCATCTCGCCCCAGACGTAGCCGATCGGGTCCTTGCCTTCGGGAATGTCGATGATCATGGTGTTTTCCTTCCGAGTTTGCCGACCGCTGCCCGCAGCGGCACATCGAGTGCGTCGTAGAGGCCGGGTTCGGCCTCGACCAGCCAGTCGATGGCGTTCACCAAGCGGCCCACCGCCGTGGCGTTGCCGCCCGCCGATCGGTTGCCACCCTCGTCGGCGGCTTCGACGCTGACCTCGATGCGGGGTGTGCCCTCGATGATCACGCGGTGCGCGCCGACGCCGTCGGGCGGTGTGGGCCAGTCCGGTGCGCAGCTGGGATGGATCCGGGTGACGTGCTCGATGACGATGCGTGGCTCCCCGTCGACGATGCCCTGCACTTCGAAGCGCACCGCGCCCTGGGTGCCCGCATCGAAGTCGCCCATCTGCACGGTCTGCACCGTCGCATCGAGTGCACGCCGGTCCAGCGTCTCGCGGATCTCGTCGAGTTCCACCCCCAGCGCCCTGGCCATGAGCCGGACCTGCCCGCCCCAGACCATGGTGGGCACCGAGGGCAGCAGCATCGGCGGCTGGTAGTCCATCGGCTGTCCCATGCCGACCAGATAACGCACCGAGTCGGGCTGGTCGTAGGTGGAGTAGTCGAAGATCTCCTGGCAGCGCACCACCTCGACGGTGCTCGAGAGCCCGCTGATCAACAGCGGCAGCACATCGTTGCCCCAGCCGGGATCGACGCCGGAGACGAACAGCGAACCGCCACCCTCGGCGATCGCGGCCAGCACCGGGTCACGCAGCTCGGCGGGTGCGTTGCGCGGGTCGTAGAGGGCATAGAGGGCCGGCGTGACGACGACGGCACCGGCGCGGATCGCGCGCACGATGTCGGCGAGGGCCTCGTCGGGACGGATATCGCCGGAGGCGGCGTAGACGACCGCGCGCGGCCCGGTGGCCAGCAGCGCGTCGATGTCGTCGGTGGCCGCCACCCCCAGCCCGTAGTCGAGTCCGGCGAGCGTACCGGCGTCACGCCCGACCTTGTCGGGGTTGTGCACCAGCACCCCCGTGAGTTCCAGCGCCGGGTGGGCAGCCACGGCACGCAGGGCCGCTCGGCCTACGTTGCCGGTGCCCCAGACGATCGTGGGGATCATCGCGCGAGCGTAGCAAGCGCTTGGTTCGGTGTCCGGATTATCCGAAATCCGGCCTCTGATCAGCCCTCTCGCACCGCCGCCACCGCCGACGACAGCGCCCGCGCGGGCAGCTGTCCACCGTCGAACATCGACACCACGACCTCGCCGTCGACGCGATCCCAGGTCCCCGCGACCCGCCCGTCGACCACGACCAGCGGCGAGATCCAACCGGCCGTGCGACTGACCTTCGCCCGATGCTCGGCCGGCAGCAGCGCGGTATCGGCGGTGCCGGGACCCAGGACGTACTGATCGAAAGGCCCGAGCAGGTGAACGGCGCCGTCGAGGCGCGTATCGGCCAGTTCGTCGGCGAGTTCGGTCGGGATCCAGCCGCGGCGGCCCTCGACGTCGACCTCGGTCAGCGCGTCGCCCAGCGCGGCGAACCAACCGCGGACCACGGTCTTGCGCAGGCTGTTGCGGCTGAGCCAGGCATCGAAGACCTCCGGCGTCGCCGGACCGTACGCGCCGAGGTAGGCACTGATCAGGGTCGGCGCGGCGAGTTCGGGGTCGGGAACGCCGGTCCAACCGGGGACCAGATGCCCGGGACTGGTGAAGGTGATCTTCGTCCCGCGTGCGGGACCATGGCACAGCGCACCCTGCCAGGCCAGCGGCTTGAGCACCGCGCCCCAGCCGGAGCGCAGCTGCTCGCCGAGGTGGGCGAAGCCGGGCTCGGCGAGCACGGCGTCGACGAGTTCCTCCCGGGTGAGGACCCGGTCGGCCAGGACCGCGGAGACCACCTCCACCAGCGCCGCCACCTGCTCGGGGGTGGCGCCGAAGGTCTTCTGCCACGAGGGCTTCTCCCACGTGCGCGCCGCGCCGATCAGCGACAGCGCTGCCGCGGCCTGGTCGGGGACCATCGCGTGCAGGGTGCCGCGCATCGCCCAGGTCTTGACGAGCGTGCCCGCGCCGAGCGCGTCGGCCACCGCGGTCGGCGCCGCGTCACCGCTGCGGATCGCGACGGCCGTCTCCGCCGCCGAGGCGACCTGCGCCTGCACCCCGGCCAGCCGGGCAGCGATCGTCTCGACCCCGCTTGTGCTGGGCTCGGCGACGAACTGCCTGCGCAACCGCCAGGCGAAAACCTGGTCCCACCCGACTTCGAGCATTAGTTCTCCTCCGCGCGCCGGGTGGCGACCCGGCGTAACGCGGCCCGCAATCCGGCGAATTCGTCGTCACTGATCCGGTCGACGAAATGACTCAGCACGAGATCGGACCGGCCGCCGATCCCGAGCGCCTCGTGCATGAGCTGGGCGCTGTGTTCCTCGCGGGTCATCGTCGGCCAATACCGGTAGGCGCGACCGTCGCGTTCCCTGGCCAGCCATCCCTTGCGATGCAGGTTGTCCATGGTCGACATGACCGTGGTGTAGGCGATATCGCGTTCGGCGGCGAGTTCGTCGAACAGTTCGCGCACGGTGGTCGAGTCCACATCGCGATCCCAGAGGCGGTCCATCAGCACCGCCTCGAGATCACCGAAACCACGCACCGCCTACCGTCTCCCTCATCATCGCCGACTCGCCGAAACCGGCTTCACATTACCGGGTGAGGCTCGGTGAGACCGCTATCGCGCGGCAACCCCACCTGTCGGACCCCGATGCGAACATATGTTCGTGTCCGACTCCGCTACGCCCCGCCGCCAGCGCATCCAGACCCGCGCCGAGGCGTCGATCCTGCACGCCGATCTGGATTCGTTCTACGCCTCGGTCGAGCAACGCGATCAGCCGTGGTTGCGGGGCAAGCCCGTCATCGTGGGCGGCGGGGTGGTGCTCGCCGCGAGCTACGAGGCCAAGGCGTTCGGCATCCGGACACCGATGAACGCCGGACAGGCACTGCGCCTGTGTCCGCACGCGGTGGTGGTGCCGCCGCGGATGTCGGCCTATGCCGCGGCGAGTAAGGCGGTGTTCGCGGTCTTCCACGACACCACCCCGATCGTGGAGGGCATCTCGATCGACGAAGCCTTCCTCGACGTGGGCGGGTTGCGGCGGATCAGCGGCGAGCCGATCGAGATCGCCCGTGCTCTGCGCGCCCGGATCAGCAGCGAGGTCGGGCTGCCGATCTCCGTCGGCATCGCCCGCAACAAGTTCCTCGCCAAAGTCGCCTCCGCGGTGGCCAAACCCGACGGGCTGCGGCTGGTGGAGCCGGGCCGCGAGCTCGACTTCCTGCACCCGCTGCCGGTGGAACGACTCTGGGGCGTCGGCGCGGTGACCGCCGCGACCCTGCACGAGAACAACATCACCCGGGTCGGGCAGCTCGCCGAACTCGGTGAACCGCATCTGCGCGCCATCCTCGGGCCGGGCGCGGCACGGCATCTGTTCGCGCTGTCGTGGGGCCGCGATCCGCGACGGGTGGAGACCGGCAAGCGCAGGCGCTCGATCGGTGCGCAGCGCGCGCTGGGCCGCCGCCACCGCACCCCGGAGGAGATCGCGGCCTACCTCGACGGTCTCACCGACCGGCTGGGCCGACGGCTGCGCGCCGCGGATCGCGTGTGCCGCACCGTCATCCTGCGACTGCGCTTCGACGACTTCACCCGCGCGACCCGCTCACACACCCTGGTCGAGGCCACCGACGCCACCGTGTCGCTGCGCCACGCCGCCCGCCTGCTGCTCGACACCGCGCAGCCGCTGATCGCCGAACGCGGAATCACACTCATCGGATTGTCGCTGACCAATCTCGACGACGCCGACACCATGCAGTTGACCCTCCCGCTGGAACCCCGCGCCGAGAACACGCTCGACGCGACCCTCGACGATCTGCGCCGCCGGTTCGGCTCGGCCGCCGTCACCCGCGCCACACTGCTCACCACCGGGGAAGGCCTGTCGGTTCCGATGCTCCCCGACTGACCGCGCTCACCCGCGACCGCGCCGGCGGACCAGCGGCAGATACACCTCGTCGATGATCTCGACGAGGACGTCGTCGGGCGCGGTCGGCACGCCTCGCAGCACGAACTCGTTGCGCAGCAGCACGATCGCCACGGTGGCGACTCGCGGATGCAGACATTCCGGGGCCGCCTCACCGCGCGCCACCGCGAAGCCCAGCACGGTCAGCCAGGTGGCCGCCGTCGCGTCGACCGACTGTTCGGGCAGCTGGGCGAGCAGTTCGGCGGCGCCGCCCGCCGCCGCGAGTAGTTCGCGCATGATCGCACCGAGTGCCGAACTCCAGTGCCGATTGGCTCGGCGCAGCAGTTCCAGCGCGTCGGCGCGCAGGTCGCCGGTGTCGGGGATGTCGACGGTGGTCGTCAGGAGCCGGTAGGCCGCAATGCCGAGGGCGAGCCGATTCGGCCAGCGGCGGTAGAGGGCGTTCTTGTTGGTCCCCGCGCGCTGGGCGACCTTGTCCATGGTCAGCCGGGCGTAGCCGCCCTCGCTCAGCTCCGCCGCCGCGGCACGCAGGATCGCGTCCTCGCGGTCCGGCTCGTGGGCGGCGACGCCGACCGCCTCGAGATCGCTGCGGGCTTGGCCGCCGACCTCGGTCTGGAGGTGTGGTTCTCGCCCTATCCGCTGGAACAGACCGCCGAGGAGATGGTGGCGCTCCTGCTCGACTGCGCCGACCGCGCGGAGCGACTCCGGCGTCGCGGAGCCGAGGTCGTCTTCGTCACCGGCGCCGAGATCAGCATCATGAACATCGGCTTCCTCGCCGGCGCCACCGTGCGCGAGCGAGTCGCCGGCCTCACCGCGTCCGACGCGCTCCCGAAGGTGGTACTGCAGGTCGGCGCCCGGCTCAACGACTTCTTCCACACCGCGGTGCCGCTGATCCGCCAGCGGTTCGGCGGCACGCTGACCTATGCCGCGATCCCGCTCGAGCGCGTCGATTGGGACCTGTTCGATATGGTCTCCCTGGACCTCTATCGCTCCGCCGAGGTGGCCGATCGCTTCGCCGACGGCATCCGCGACATCGTCGCCCAGGGAAAGCCGGTGGCCGTCACCGAATTCGGCGCCGCTACCTTCCGCGGCGCCGGCGATGTCGGCGCCAACGGCCTCGACATCGTCGAGTACAACCCCGGCCCGATCCGCCTCACCGCCGACGTCGACCGCGACGAAGCAGGCCAGGCCGCCTATCTCGCCGAGCTGCTGGAGTTGTTCGACGACAGCGGCATCGACACGACGTTCGTGTTCCTCTTCGCTCTCTACGACATGCCGCACCGCGCGGACGGCGACCCCCGCGACGACCTCGACCTCGCCAGCTATGGCATCGTCGCCGTCCTCGACCACCCGGGCCGGACCTACCCGAACCTGCACTGGGAGCCCAAAGCCGCCTTCACCGCTGTCGCCGAGTACCACCGCCACAGCCCGGTAGCCATCCGGTGACGGCGGCCGCCCTCACACGAGCCGTTTGGGCCGTTTGTCCATCAGCCGCAGGATCAGCGGGGTGAAGATCAGCTGCATGGCCAGTTCCATCTTGCCGCCGGGCACCACGATGCAATTCGGCCGCGACATGAACGAATCGTGCAGCATCGACAGCAGATACGGGAAGTCGATCACCTTCGGATCGGCGAACCGGATCACCACGAAACTCTCGTCAGCAGTCGGAATACTGCGCGCGATGAACGGATTCGACGTGTCGACGGTCGGCACCCGCTGGAAGTTCACATAGGTCCGCGAGAACTGCGGACAGATGTATTTCACGTAATCGGGCATCCGCCGCAAGATCGTGTCGATCACCGCCTCACTGGAATACCCGCGATGGGTCTTGTCCCGGTACACCTTCTGAATCCACTCGAGATTGATGATCGGCACCACCCCCACCAGCAGATCGGTGTATTGGGCGACGTCGACGGCGTCGGTGACCGCCGCTCCGTGCAATCCCTCGTAGAACAGCAGGTCACTGCCGGGCGCCAGATCCTCCCACGGGGTGAAGGTACCCGCGGGCTGCCCGTACGGTTTCGCCTCCTCGTCGTCGTGCAGATATTTGCGGACCTGCCCGACGCCGGATTCGCCGTATTCCCGGAACAGCGCTTCCAATTCGGGCAGCAGATTGGCGTCCTCGCCGAAATGGGAGAACGTCGTATTGCGTTGCTGCTCGGCCTCGGCCATCGCGATCTTCATTTCCGCGCGGTCGAACCGGTGGAACGAATCACCTTCCACCACCACCGCGCTGATCCCCTCGCGGCGGAAGATCTCCTCGAACGTACGGGTGACACTCGTCGTTCCCGCGCCGGAGGACCCGGTGATCGCGACAACGGGATGCTTGACCGACATGGGCGACTCCTAAGTGCGCTGGTCGTGCTTGGCCGGACGGAACAGTGACCGCGTGCCGAACAGCGAACTGTCGAAGCTCGGGCCCGCGTCCGGCTCAGAGTGATAGCGCTCGATGCGCAGAACCTCGGTGCGGGAGCCGAAGATGAACGGCACCCGCTGATGCACCTCCGCCGGCGGCACGAGCATCACCCGGTCGTGCCCGGTGGTCGCCGCCCCGCCCGCCTGCTCGACGATGAAGGCGATCGGATTCGCCCCGTACAGCAGTGACACCCGCCCCGGCCGCGCCGGATTGCGGGTGTCGCGCGGATAGAGGTACACCCCGCCCCTGGTCAGGATGTGGAAGGTGTCGGCCACCAGCGACGCGACCCAGCGCATATTGAAATCACGCCCCCGCGGCCCGTCCAGCCCCTGCAGGCACTCCTGCACGTAGCGGCGCACCGGCCGCTCCCAGAACCGCTCGTTGGCGGCGTTGATCGCGAAACCTGAAGTGTCCTCGGGAATCCGCATGCGCGGATGGGTCAGCACGAACGCGCCGATCTCGCGGTCCAGGGTGAACCCGTCCACGCCGCTGCCGGTGGTGAGCACCAGCATCGTCGCGGGCCCGTACAGGGTGAACCCCGCACAGACCTGCCGCACCCCCGGCTGCAGGAAATCGGCGTCGACCGGTTCGGCCGTCCCGTCGAGCACCGCCTGCGGCGCGCGCAGAATGCTGAAGATCGAACCGACCGGCAGATTCACGTCGATATTGCTCGACCCGTCCAGCGCGTCGTAGGCCAGCAGATACTTCCCGCGCCGCTGTGTCGCCGGCACCGGCAGCGCGGTGGCGCGCTGCTCGGACAGCAACCCCGACAGATGCCCCGTCCACTGGGTCTGCGCCACCATGATCTCATCGGTCAGCACGTCGAGGCGGGCACTGACCGACAACGGTTCCGCGTCGCTGGTCGAGCTGATGATCGCGCCGCGCGTCACCTGATTGGCGATGATCTTCGTCGCCGTGGCCACCACGTTGACCAGCGCCGAGAACTCCCCCGACGAACCGGGATGACGGTGTTCCTCCTCGATCGTGTAGCGGGTGAGGGTCTTCAATCCGTTGGGCATGGCGTCGTGGCCACCTCCTGCACCGTCTCGTCGAACACGCTGCTGCCATAGACGTCCCGGTCGCACAGTGTGATCAGGTCGGTCCTCGACAGCGGTCGCGCCGCCTCGACCAGCCGCTTGGCCTGCCGCAGCCGGCACCGGTCGATCGCGTTGCGCACGCTGCGCGCGTTGGAGAATCGCGGTTTGGTCATCCGCACGGTCAGGTACTCCGCGAACGCGACGTGGGCCGCCGCGTCGAACCGGAAGTTCTCCCCCGCCACCATCAGTTCGGCGATGCCCATCAGTTCACCGTGGGTGTAGTCGGCGAACTCCAGGTGGTGGGCCACCCGCGAAGACAGGCCCGGGTTGGCGGAGAAGAACCGGTCCATCCGGTCCGGGTAGCCGGCGAAGATGACGACCAGGTTCGCCCGCTCGCTCTCCATTTCCTGCAGCAGGATCTCGATGACCTCCTGCCCGTAGTCGCGCTCGTTCTCCGGCCGGAACAGGTAGTAGGCCTCGTCGATGAACAGCACCCCACCCGCGGCCTTGGCGATCGCCTCCTTGGTCTTGGGCGCGGTGTGGCCGATGAACTGGCCGACCAGGTCGTCGCGGGTCACCGTGTGCACCTTGGGTTTGCGGATGTAGCCCAGCGCGTGCAGCATCTGGGCCATCCGCAACGCCACCGTCGTCTTGCCGGTGCCGGGCCCGCCGGTGAAGCTCATGTGCATGGTCGGGCGCGAGGATTCGAGCCCGAAGCGCCGCCGCGCCCGGTCGATCATCAGCAGTGCGGCGATCTCGCGCACCCGCTCCTTCACATTCGCCAGGCCGATCAGCTCGGCGTCGAGCGCGGCCAGTGTTTCGGCCACGTCGTGCCCGGCCAGGTCGAGGGAAAGATCCAACAGCGCGTCCTCGCTCAGCAGTTCCTCGGTCGCGGTGGCGCCCTCGGCGGGCGGGCGCGACGGCCGGGCGTCACCGACGCCCGGCCGCGGCAACCGGAATCCCGAAGCGGACCCGTCAGCCGCCATACCGCTGTCCCTGCGGACGACCGGTGGCGTAGGACCGCACGCTGTAGATCTGGCGCCGATCCGGCCCCTCGGTGCGCGCCAGCTCGAAACCGGGCTCCTCCGCGGGGCGCTGCACCAGAAAGCTCAGCGCCGTCGTCTGTTTCGTGTAGGTCGCGTCGTAGGCGGTGACCCGCACGTAGTGCCGGGGGAACGTGGCCCGGCAGGCGTTGATCTCGGCCATGACCCCATCGGGTTCGTCGAGGTCGAACAGTGGCAGCCCCCACATCTCCCAATAGGTGTTGCGTGGGTGCGGGTCGTCGGTGTACTCGATCGAGACCGGCCAGTTGTTGAGCAGCGCGTAGCGCACCTGGGCCGCGATCTCGGCGTCGGTGAGCTCGGGCAGATACGAGAACGTCCCGTGTCGCAGATACATGGTGCTCCCTACAGGCTCGGTGTCGGCACCGCGTCGGGTGCGTCGGTGGACGTGTAATCGAAGGTGACATCACCCCAGGTCGACAGCGCGACCTCCAGCGGACGACAGGTCGAGGCCGCCGTGCGCAGCACGTCGGGGCCTTCCTTGAGCAGATCGCGACCCTCGTTGCGGGCCTTGACGACCGCTTCCAACGCGACCCGGTTGGCCTCGGCGCCCGCCGCGATGCCGAGCGGATGGCCGATGGTGCCGCCACCGAACTGCAGGATGACGTCGTCACCGAACAGATCGAGCAGCTGATGCATCTGGCCGGCGTGGATACCACCCGAGGCCACCGGCATCACACCGGGCAGGCTCGCCCAGTCCTGATCGAAGAAGATGCCGTTGCCGAGGTCGGTCGGAATGTGGTTCTCCCGCAACGTGTCGTAGAAACCGCGGGTGGTCGCCGGATCGCCTTCCAATTTGCCCACCACGGTGCCGGCGTGCACATGGTCCACACCGATCAGCCGGCACCACTTCGCCAGCACGCGGAAGCTCACGCCGTGCGTCTTCTGCCGGGTGAACGTCGAGTGTCCCGCCCGGTGCAGGTGCAGCAGCACCCCGTTGCGCCGCGCCCACTTCGACATCGACTGCATGGCGGTGTAGCCGACGGTGAGGTCCATCATGATGACCACCGACCCGAGTTCCTTGGCGAACTCGGCCCGCTCGTACATGTCCTCCATGGAGGCAGCGGTGACATTGAGGTAGTGGCCCTTGATCTCGCCGGTCTCGGCCATCGCCCGGTTCACGCCCTCCATCGCGAACAGGTACCGGTCGCGCCAGCGCATGAACGGCTGGGAGTTGATGTTCTCGTCGTCCTTGGTGAAGTCGAGACCCCCCTTGCAGGCCTCGTAGATCACCCGGCCGTAATTCCGGGCGGACAAACCGAGTTTCGGTTTCACCGTCGCGCCCAGCAGCGGCCTGCCGTATTTGTTGAGATATTCGCGCTCCATCACCGTGCCGTGCGGCGGGCCCTGGAAGGTCTTGACATAGGCCACCGGAATACGCATGTCCTCGAGCCGCAGCGCGAGCAGCGGTTTGAATCCGAACACATTACCGATGATCGAGGAGGTGAGGTTGGTGATCGACCCTTCCTCGAAAAGATCCAGATCGTAGGCGATGTAGGCGAAGTACTCGCCGGGCCTGCCCGGCACCTCGTCGATCCGGTAACACTTCGCCTGATACTTCGAGTGGGCGGTGAGCCGGTCGGTCCACACGACAGTCCAAGTCGCAGTGGAGGATTCACCGGCGACAGCGGCCGCCGCCTCGATCGGATCGACGCCCCGCTGCGGAGTCACCCGGAACACCGCGAGCACATCGGTATCGGCGGGCACGTAGTCCGGCGCGTAATATCCCATCGACGCGTAGGACTGTACGCCCGGATCCCAACGATCCCGTTCGGTTTCTTCCGCCATCGTTCCTCCTGTGGAATCCGGTGTACGCCTTGCGAATTCCAGGATGAGGCCCGGCCGGGCGGCAAACAATGTGAATGTTTCAGGGAACGCTCAACCGAAACGTTGAGTTTGCTACCGTCGGGTAATGGGCAGGGTGAGCGCGGGGCGGATGGAAACCTTCCTCGCGGTCGCCCGGCTGGGCAGCATCCGCCGCGCGGCCGCCCAGCTGCACGTCACCGAAGCGGCCGTCTCCGCCGCGGTCGCCCATGTCGAGAAGCAGCTCGGCGCCAAACTCATCACCCGCGCGGGGCGCGGGATCGCGCTCACCGAGGCGGGGCGGGTCTACGCCGAGTACTGCCGCGGGATCCTGGGCTTGATGAAGGAAGCCCACGCCGCGGTCCGCCAGGCCGAGGCGGGCCGGCTCCGGATCGGCGTCGTCGCCACGGCGGGCGAATCGGTGGTGCTGCGTCCGCTGGCGTCGTTTCGGCACCGCTACCCCGATGTGGAACTGAGTCTGTCGATCCAGCCCCGTGACGTGCTGTTTCTCGAATTGCAGCACCACGAGACCGATCTCGTCATCGCCGGTCGGCCCCCGCACGAGGCCAACCTGGTCATCCAGGCGCGGCGGCCGAGCACCCTCGTCGTCGTCGGCGCGAACGACGCTCACGACCCGCGCCACGACACCTGGCTACTGCGCGGCAACGGTTCCGGCACCCGCGAAGCGACTCTCGCGCTGATCGACCGTCTCCAGATCGACCCGCCCACCCTGACGCTGGGGTCGCACGGCGCGGTCATCGCCGCCGCCCGCGAAGGCCTCGGCATCACCCTCATCCATTCCGATGCCGTCGGCGAGCATCTGGAATCCGGTGCGCTGCACACGATCGACGTGCCGGGCACCCCGCTGGATCGGGCCTGGCACGCGGTCACGACACCGACGCCCACCCCCGCGACTCGCTTGTTCCTGGCGCACCTGATCGACCCGCTCGAGACCGGAACCGACGCTTTTCACGCCGCGATCGGGCCGTAGCGGGCCATTCTCGGTCGCTAGCGCGTGACCCCGAAGCGCGCTTCGAAGGCCGCGCGCTCGGCCCGCTCGGCCGGCAGCACCGGCAGGTCGACGGTATCGGCCCGGCGCGCCAGTTCGCCGGCATTGGGCGCGGGCGAGGTCAGGAAGGTGACCGGAAAGGGCTCGGCCAGCTCGCCCCGATCGTCGCGGATCACCGGCACCTCCGACGACTCCACGTCGGCCGAACAGGTGCGCCCCCGGGTCCAGGTCCTGTTCGCGGGCATCCGCGCCGAGTTCAGGCTACCGCCCCGGCGCTGAGGACGACATCGTGGACGGTCCCGGTCACCGCGGGTACGGTCGTCGACAGGGGCGGGTCCATCGGGTACGCACCCACGAACGAAGGGGTGGGACATGGCAACGGAAGTGACGCTGTCGGGAGACGCGCTCGAACTGCCGGGCGGGGTGCGGGTGACGTTCGTGCGCACCTTGCGGCTGCCGGAGACCGGCACCTATCCGTTGCCACCGGGCCTCGGCAGCTTTCCACTGCGCCGAGTCGCCGACTACCCCGATACCGTGCCCGAGGAGTGGCGCCGACGCGGCGGGGTGATGCTGCCGGTGTACCAGCGTGAGGCGATGTGGTTGCGGTTCTCCGCGACCGTGCCCGCGGCGCTGAAGGTCGGCGTCGGCAAGGTCTGCGCGGTCTCCGGGAAGCCGTGGAGCGACGCCCTCAGCCAGGACCCGCAGAACTATCTCGCGCTGCCCGAACAGCCGTGGATGGACGGCATCAACTCCGGCGACGGCACCGTCCGGCAGTTCGTCGCCGTACCGCTCGGGCTCGGCGCGACCGTCGAAGGTCAGGTGACCGGCGTCGAGCAGTGGGGTGGCGTCCAGCTCGCCGTCCACGGGCTCACCGACACCGCGCACGCCGCCTGGCTCGCCGCCGCGGAGGCGCGACAGCGTGCGCTGCGCGCGATGCCCACCCCGCCCTGGCAGTCCGGGGGGCCGGTCTACGGCGCGCCGATGCCGGTCAGTGCGCCGCCGCCCGGCGCGATGTACTCCGGACCGGCACCGGGCTCGGCCCCGCCCGCGGCCCCCACCAGCGCCGCCCGGATGCGTGGCGCGGCGCGGAAGATGGGACTCGGCGCGGGCGGCACCATGCGGCAGGAGATCTTCGCCGACCGCAGGCCGATCGAGGACTATCGCACCGAGGCCGACGGTCGCGTCTTCGTCCACCTCGCCTCCGCCGCCGAATGGCAGCAGATCACCGGCGAACCAGCGCCGCCGACGCCGATCACCGCCCAGGCCTACGCCCAGCACAATCTGCCGTGGTTCGACTACTACGCCGCCGACGCCGACGACCTGGCGCCGTCCTCCGAGCTCGCCGAGGTGAAGCCCACCGGCGACTGGCTGGCCGACGAGCAGCCCAATCCGCCTATCGGACAACCACTTCCGGTGATCCCGCTGGGCGGCAAGAAGGTCCAGGACGGGGACTGGTAGCCGCGCCGGACTCGCTTGCCCCCGCAGGCCAACCGGCCGATCCGGCGAACCTGCCACGCCGCGCGCCCGCGCGGACGTACGATCCGAGCGTGGCCGAATCGAATGGTTCCACCCCGCTGCGTGTGCTGGTCTACAGCAACGACGCCGACACCAGGCAACAGGTGATCCTGGCGCTGGGCCGTAGGCCGCGCCCCGATCTGCCCGAGCTCGATTTCTTCGAGGTCGCCACGGCGCCCGTGGTCATCGAGCAGATGGATGCCGGCGGGATCGATCTGGCGATCCTGGACGGGGAGTCCGCGCCAGCGGGCGGGCTCGGCATCGCCAAGCAGCTCAAGGACGAGATCGACGAGTGCCCGCCGGTGGTCGTGCTGACCGGCAGGCCCGACGACGCCTGGCTGGCGAACTGGTCGCGCGCCGAGGCCGCGGTCTCGCACCCGATCGATCCCATGCAGCTCACGCACGCGGTGACCAGCATCCTACTCGCCCGCTGATCGGCGACGGCCGGACATCGTCCCGCCCCTTCGGATAGTCCCGTGCCCCACAGTTCTGCCTATCACCACTGGTAACACCAGTGGTTCCGTGGCGTGCGCCGATCCAGGATTACCCCCGGATCGCTCATGAATCCGTGTATCGAAATCGATCAAACCCCGTCCCGGAAACGCGCGGCGCACCCTCGGAACGGCGGTACTCTGTGCTCTAGCTCACACGAGCGCGGGCTCCTGTATAACGCTCCGCCATCGCTGCACAGCCTTGCGCGAGCCCCGTATCGGCGGACAACGTTGTCGGCCCCGTCTCGCCAAAGCTGCCGTCCGCGGCCGGGCCACACGGCTCGACCTGCTCCAGCGAGGAGGGGAAGCAGTCGTGAATATCGAGGTGCCCGCGCTCGTTCTCGGCGCCATCGCCGCCGCGTTCGCGGTGTTCTCCGTCATCATGGCGGCGCTGATCGGCCCGAAGCGATACAACAGGGCCAAGCTGGAACCCTACGAATGCGGCATCGAGCCGACCCCGCACGCCATCGCGGGCGGCCCCGGAAACGCCACGGGACAGCGCTTTCCGGTGAAGTACTACCTCACCGCGATGTTGTTCATCATCTTCGACATCGAGATCGTGTTCCTCTACCCGTGGGCCGTGCACTTCGATGCGCTGGGTCTGTTCGGGCTCGCCGCGATGGCGCTGTTCATCGTCAATGTGTCGGTCGCCTACGCCTACGAGTGGCGGCGCGGCGGCCTCAGCTGGGAATGAGTGGGAAATAATGGGTCTCGAAGAGAAACTGCCCAGCGGGTTCCTGCTGAGCACCGTCGAAGATTTCGCCGGCTACCTGCGTAAGGGCTCGGTCTGGCCCGCGACGTTCGGCCTGGCCTGCTGCGCGATCGAGATGATGGCCACCGGCGCGGGGCGATTCGACATCGCCCGCTTCGGTATGGAGGCGTTCCGCGCCTCTCCGCGCCAGGCCGATCTGATGATCGTGGCGGGCCGGGTGAGCCAGAAGATGGCCCCGGTCCTGCGCCAGGTCTACGACCAGATGACCGAGCCGAAATGGGTGCTCGCCATGGGCGTGTGCGCCTCCTCGGGCGGCATGTTCAACAACTACGCGATCGTGCAGGGCGTCGACCACATCGTGCCGGTCGACATCTACCTGCCGGGCTGTCCGCCGCGCCCGGAGATGCTGCTCAACGCGATCCTCGCGCTGCACGCGAAGATCGCCGAGACACCGATGGGTGTCAACCGCGAGGAAGCGATCCGCGCTGCCGAACAGGCCGCGCTGGCCAGCACGCCGACCATCCGAATGGAGGGCCTGCTGCGATGACCTTCGACGCTCCCGACAACGCCGACAGCACAGCGGGACAGGATATTCCGGACGAGACCCCGGCCGCCCCGCGCCCGCCCGCGGCACCCGAGGACGAGGTGATCGGCACCCGTCGCGGCATGTTCGGTGTCACGGGCACCGGCGACACCTCCGGCTACGGCGGCCTGGTCACCCCCGTCGCCCTGCCCGCGGGCACTCCACCGCCCTACGGTGGCTGGTTCGACGCGTTCGTCGGCACCCTGCGCGCCGCGCTGACCCACCGGGTGATCGCGTTCGATACCGCGATCGAGAAGATCGTCGTCTTCCGCGACGAGATCACTCTGCACGTGCGGCGCGAACACCTGGTCGCCGTCGCGAGCGCGCTGCGCGACGACACCTCGCTGCGCTTCGAACTGTGCCTGGGCGTCAACGGCGTGCACTACCCCGACGACGAGGGTCGGGAACTACACGCGGTCTATCACCTGATGTCGATCACACACAACCGGCGGATCAGGCTGGAAGTCTCTGTCCCCGACGCCGATCCGCACGTCCCCTCGCTGTTCGCGGTCTACCCGACCACCGACTGGCACGAACGCGAGACCTACGACTTCTTCGGCATCCTCTTCGACGGGCACCCTTCCCTCACCCGCATCACCATGCCCGACGACTGGCGCGGCCATCCGCAGCGCAAGGACTACCCGCTCGGCGGGATCCCGGTGGAGTACAAGGGCGCGCGGATACCGCCGCCCGACGAGCGGAGGACCTACAGCTGATGACCGACACCGATTTCCGCCGCGACGAGCCACAGGTCGTCACCGTCGCAGGCCAGGACTGGGACCAGGTCAGCGAAGTGATCGAGGGCGGCGGCGAGGAACGCATCGTCGTCAACATGGGGCCGCAGCACCCGTCCACACACGGGGTGCTGCGCCTGATCCTCGAGATCGAAGGCGAGACCGTCACCGAAGCCCGCTGCGGCATCGGCTACCTGCACACCGGCATCGAGAAGAACCTGGAGTTCCGCACCTGGACCCAGGGCGTCACCTTCGTCACCCGGATGGACTACCTGTCTCCGTTCTTCAACGAGACCGCCTACTGCCTCGGCGTGGAGAAGCTGCTCGACATCACCGAGCAGATCCCCGAACGCGCCACCGTCGTGCGTGTCCTGCTGATGGAGCTCAACCGGATCTCCTCGCATTTGGTCGCTCTGGCGACCGGCGGCATGGAACTGGGCGCGCTCACCCCGATGCTGTTCGGCTTCCGCGAACGCGAACTGATCCTGGACGTGTTCGAGACCATCACCGGCCTGCGGATGAACCACGCGTTCATCCGGCCCGGCGGCCTGGCCCAGGACCTGCCCGACGACGGCGTCACCAAGGTGCGCGAACTCCTGGAGATCATGCCGGGACGTTTGCGCGACATGGAGCATCTGCTCAGCGCCAACCCGATCTGGAAGAAGCGCACCCAGGACATCGGCTACCTGGACCTGACCGGCTGCATGGCCCTAGGCATCACCGGCCCGGTCCTGCGCGCCACCGGTCTGCCCCACGACCTGCGCAAATCGGCACCGTACTGTGGCTACGAGAACTACGAATTCGACATCCCGACGACCACCGGCTGCGACTGCTACGGCCGCTACCTGATCCGCGTCGCCGAGATGCGCGAGTCGCTCAAGATCGTCGAACAGTGTCTGGACCGGCTGCGGCCCGGCCAGGTCATGGTCGACGACAAGAAGATCGCCTGGCCCGCCGATCTGCAACTGGGTCCCGACGGACTGGGCAACTCGCCCCAGCACATCGGCAAGATCATGGGCACCTCGATGGAGTCGCTGATCCACCACTTCAAGCTCGTCACCGAGGGCATGCGGGTGCCCGCGGGCCAGGTGTACGCGGCGGTGGAGTCGCCGCGCGGCGAGCTCGGAGTGCACATGGTCAGCGACGGCAGCACCCGTCCGTACCGGGTGCACTACCGCGATCCCTCGTTCACCAATCTGCAAGCGGTGGCCGCGATGTGCGAGGGCGGCATGGTCGCCGACGTCATCGCCTCGGTCGCCAGCATCGACCCTGTCATGGGCGGAGTGGACCGATGAAGATCGAACTGAACCTCACCACCAGGCCGGAACCGTATCCGCCGCATGTGCGGCAGCGACTCGAAGTAGACGCCAAGGAGATCATCGCCCGGTACCCGCATCCCCGCTCGGCGCTGCTGCCGCTGCTGCACCTGGTGCAGGCCGAGGAGGGTTACGTGACCGGCACCGGGATCGACTTCTGCGCCGACCATCTCGGTCTCACCGGCGCCGAAGTGACGGCGGTGGCCACCTTCTACTCCATGTACCGGCGTACCCCGACCGGGGACTACCACGTCGGCGTGTGCACCAACACGCTGTGCGCGGTCCTCGGTGGGGATGCCATCTACGAAGCGCTGCAACAGCATCTGGGTGTCGGCCACGGCGAGACCACCGCCGACGGCGCCATCACCCTCGAGCACGTCGAGTGCAACGCCGCCTGCGACTACGCCCCGGTGATGATGGTGAACTGGGAGTTCTTCGACAACCAGACCCCCGAATCGGCGCGCGCGATCACCGACGCGCTGCGCGCGGGGCACCAGGTGCGTCCCACCCGGGGCGCGCCGCTGTGCACCTTCCGGGAGACCGCCCGCATCCTGGCCGGATTCCCCGACGAACGTCCCGGCGCGCTCGACGGCGCTCCGGGCGCCGCCACGCTGGCCGGCTTGCGGGCCGCGGAAACCGGTGCCGCAGAGGTTGATTCCGTCGGACAAGGGGAATGAGATGACGACTCTCACCCCGGTTCTCAGCGAACACTGGGACCGTCCGCGGTCCTGGACCCTCGACAGCTATCAGGCCACCGGCGGTTACGAGGGACTGCGTGCCGCCCTGCGGATGGCACCCGACGACGTGATCCTGACGGTCAAGGACGCCGGCCTGCGCGGACGCGGCGGCGCGGGCTTCCCGACCGGCATGAAATGGTCGTTCATCCCGCAGGGCCCCGGTCCCGACGGCACGACCAAGCCGCACTATCTCGTCGTCAACGCCGACGAGTCCGAACCCGGCACCTGCAAAGACATCCCGCTGATGCTGGCCACCCCGCACACTCTGATCGAAGGGGTCGTGATCGCCGCCTACGCGATCCGCGCGGCCACCGCCTTCATCTACGTGCGCGGCGAAGTGGTGCCGGTCCTGCGCAGACTCCAGGCCGCCGTCGCGGAGGCCTACGCCGCGGGCTATCTCGGCCGCGACATCCTGGGCTCCGGCTTCGACCTGGAACTGATCGTGCACGCCGGTGCGGGCGCCTACATCTGCGGCGAGGAAACCGCGCTACTCGATTCGCTCGAAGGCCGGCGGGGTCAGCCGCGACTGCGGCCGCCGTTCCCGGCCGTGGCCGGGCTCTACGCGTGCCCGACAGTCGTCAACAACGTCGAATCCATCGCCAGCGTGCCGTCGATCCTGCGCAAGGGCACCGAATGGTTCCGGTCGATGGGCAGCGAGAAGTCGCCCGGGTTCACCCTGTACTCGCTGTCGGGACATGTCGCCAGGCCCGGCCAGTACGAGGCGCCACTGGGCATCACGCTGCGGGAGCTGCTCGGCTACGCCGGCGGCGTGCGCGCAGGCCACACGCTGAAATTCTGGACTCCGGGCGGGTCCTCGACGCCACTGTTCACCGCCGAGCACCTCGACGTCCCCCTGGACTACGAGGGTGTCGCCGCCGCCGGGTCCATGTTGGGCACCAAGGCCTTGCAGATCTTCGACGACACGACCTGCGTCGTACGGGCGGTCCTGCGCTGGACCGAGTTCTACGCCCACGAGTCCTGCGGCAAGTGCACACCGTGCCGCGAGGGCACCTACTGGCTCGTGCAGTTGTTGCGCAGACTCGAAGCGGGCCAGGGCACCGAAGCCGACCTGGACAAACTCGCCGACATCGCCGACAACATCAACGGCAAATCGTTCTGCGCGCTCGGTGACGGCGCGGCCAGCCCGATCTTCTCCTCGCTGAAGTACTTCCGCGACGAGTACCTCGAGCATCAGCGCCGCGGCGGCTGCCCGTTCGATCCGGCCCGCGCCACGGTGTGGGCCTCGGCAGGGAATGAGGACCGATGACAGCCATCGCACCAGGCAACAGCAGTGGCCTGGTCCCCGCGGATCTGGTGAGCGTCACCATCGACGACACCACCGTCCAGGTACCCGCGGGCACACTGCTGATCCGCGCCGCCGAACTCATCGGCGTGCAGATCCCCCGCTTCTGCGATCACCCGCTCCTCGACCCGGTCGGCGCGTGCCGGCAGTGCCTGGTCGAGGTGGAGGGGCAGCGCAAGCCCGTGGCTTCCTGCACGATTCCGGTCACCGACGGCATGATCGTGCGCACCCAGCTCAGCTCGCCGGTCGCCGAGAAGGCACAGCGCGGGGTGATGGAGCTGCTGCTGATCAACCATCCCCTGGACTGCCCGGTCTGCGACAAGGGCGGCGAGTGCCCGCTACAGAACCAGGCGATGTCCACCGGCAGCGCCGAATCCCGCTTCGACGGCGACAAGCGCACCTATCCCAAGCCGATCCCGCTGTCCGCGGCGGTGCTGCTGGACCGCGAACGCTGCGTCCTGTGCGCGCGGTGCACGCGATTCTCCCAGCAGGTCGCCGGTGACCCGTTCATCGAGCTGATGGATCGCGGTGCCCTGCAACAGGTCGGCATCGCCCAGGCCGAACCGCTGGACTCCTATTTCTCCGGCAACACTGTGCAGATCTGCCCGGTGGGCGCGCTCACCGGCACCTCCTACCGCTTCCGGGCCCGCCCGTTCGACTTGGTGTCCACCCCGAGCGTGTGCGAGCACTGTGCCTCCGGGTGTGCCCAGCGCACCGACCACCGGCGCGGAAAGGTGCTGCGCCGCTTGGCCGGTGACGATCCGCAGGTCAACGAGGAATGGAACTGCGACAAGGGCCGCTGGGCCTTCACCTACGCGACCGAACGCGACCGCCTCACCACGCCGCTGGTCCGTGGCTGGGACGGTGTGCTGGCCCCGGCCTCCTGGTCCGAGGCGCTGGCCGCCGCGGCCACGGGGCTGCGAGCGGCGATCGGCAACGCGGGCGTGCTCGTCGGCGGCCGGGTCACCGAGGAGGACGCCTACGCCTACAGCAAGTTCGCGCGGATGGTGCTCGCCACCAACGACATCGACTTCCGTAGCCGCGTGCATTCCGAGGAGGAGGAGCGCTTCCTCGCCGCCCGCGTCGCCGGGCACGGCGTGACCGTCGACTACGCGGCGCTGGCCGCCGCACCGGTCGTGCTGCTGGTGGGATTCGAACCCGAAGAGGAATCCCCGATCGTCTACCTGCGGCTGCGCAAGGCCGCCAGGACCCGTGGGCTGCGCGTGGTGTCGCTGGCGCCGTTCGCCTCGCGCGGGCTCGAACGGATGTCGGGCGCACTGATCCAGACCCCGCCGTGCGGTGAAGCCGATGTCCTCGACGCGATCGCCGCCGAGACGTCGGCGGACGCGGCCGAGCTGATGGCGCTGCTGCGCAGCCCGGGCGCGGTCGTGCTGGCGGGTGAACGGCTGGCGGGCAGCCCCGGCGCGCTCTCGGCCGTGGTCCGCCTCGTCGATGCCACCGGCGCCGGACTCGCCTGGGTGCCGCGCCGGGCCGGGGAACGCGGTGCGCTCGAAGCGGGCGCCCTGCCCAGCTTGCTGCCGGGCGGCAGACCGGTGGTCGATCCCGCCGCGCGGCAACAGGTTCGGCACCGCTGGCAGGCCGAGGAATTGCCCGTCACGCTCGGCCGCGACACCGCTGGCATCCTGGCGAGCGCGTCGCAGCTCGGTGCGCTGGTCGTCGGTGGTGTGGACCCCGACGACCTGCCCGACCCGGCGGCCGCGCTGGCCGCCATCGATGCCGCGCGGTTCGTCGTCAGCCTGGAGTTGCGGCACAGCGCCGTCACCGAGCGCGCCGACGTGGTCTTCCCGATCGCGCCCGTCATGGAAAAGTCCGGCACCTTCCGCACTTGGGAGGGCAGGCCGCGCCCGTTCGCCGCCGCGCCGCTGGACACCACCCGTCGCGTCGCCGCACCGCTGTCGGACCTGCGGGTGCTGCACTCGCTCGCCGCCGAGATGGGCACGCCGATCAACCTGCCCGACATCGCTTCCGCGCGTCGCGAACTCGACGTCCTGGGCACCTGGAACGGAACACCGATCTCCGCGCCGGAGCTGACCAGCCAGACCCGCCCGGCGCCCGGCGTCGGCACCGCGGTCCTGGCCGGCTGGCGGATGCTGCTCGACGCGGGCCGGATGCAGGACGGGGAAGCGAACCTCGCCGGCGTCGCCCGCCCGCCGGTCGCGCGGCTCTCGGCGGCGACGGCCGCCGAGATCGAAGCGGCCGAGGCCGATCACGTCATCGTCTACACCGATCGCGGTGAGATCACCGTGCCGCTGATGATCACCGACCTGCCCGACCGGGTGGTGTGGCTGCCGCTGCACTCCCCCGGCTCGACGGTCGCCGCCACGCTCGGCGTGACACCCGGCGCCGTGGTGCGCCTGCGCCGCGCCGACGACAGGATGAAGGAACACCGTCATGAGTGATCCCGTGCTGCACCTGGCAGCAGACGCCGCACCTGTCTTCGGCACCGACCCGCTCTGGCTGGTGCTCGTCAAGGCACTGGGTGTGTTCGTCTACCTGATGCTGGTGCCGCTCATCGCGGTCTACGCCGAACGCAAAGTCGTCGCGTGGATGCAGATGCGCGTCGGCCCCAACCGGATCGGTCCCGGCGGCATGTTCCAGTCCATCGCCGACGGCGTGAAGATGGCGCTCAAGGAAGACATCATCCCGGCCATCGTGGACAAGCCGATCTTCGTGCTCGCCCCGATCATCTCGGTCATCCCGGCGTTCATGGCGTTCGCCGTGATCCCGTTCGGCCCCGAGGTGTCGATCTTCGGCCAGCGCACCGCCCTGCAGCTGACCGATATGCCCGTCGGTGTTCTCTACATCCTGGCCATCACCTCCATCGGCGTCTACGGCATCGTGCTCGCCGGCTGGTCGTCGGGCTCGACGTATCCGCTGCTCGGCGGCCTGCGCTCGACCGCGCAGGTGATCTCCTACGAGATCGCGATGGCGCTGACCTTCGCGACGGTGTTCCTGCTCTCGGGCACCATGGCCACCTCCGGGATCGTCACCGCGCAGGAGGGCACCTGGTACGTCTTCCTGCTGCTGCCCTCGTTCCTCATCTACTGCGTGTCCATGGTCGGCGAGACCAACCGCGCGCCGTTCGACCTGCCCGAAGCCGAAGGCGAGCTCGTCGGTGGCTTCCACACCGAGTACTCCTCGCTCAAGTTCGCCATGTTCATGCTCGCCGAGTACGTCAACATGGCCACGGTGTCGGCGCTGGCGACCACGCTGTTCCTCGGTGGCTGGCGGGCTCCGTTCCCGATCAGCCTCTGGGAGGGCGCGAACTCCGGCTGGTGGCCGCTGCTGTGGTTCACCCTCAAGGTGTGGACGTTCCTGTTCGTCTTCGTCTGGCTGCGAGGCACCCTGCCGCGTCTGCGCTACGACCAGTTCATGAACCTCGGCTGGAAGCTGCTCATCCCGACCTCGCTGGTGTGGGTGATGATCGTGGCGACCGCCCGGGTCCTCGACCTCGAGGGCGTCACCGGTCAGACCCCGATCCTGGTGACCGTCGGCCTCGTCATCACCGCCGCGATGATCGCGATGTTCCTGCGGGCCGGCCGCGCCGAAGGCCTGCCGCCGCTGCCCGAGGAGCCCACGAAATCGCCGGTGTTCCTCGGCTTCCCGGTTCCGCCGATGCCACCGCGCCCCGCCGGTGATCAGCCCGAGATCGGCCTGTTCGAGCCGCTCGCCGGGTTCGCGGTCACCGCGGCGACGATGTTCAAGAAGCCCAATACCGAGTCCTATCCCGAGCAGAAGGTGCCGACCGCGCCGCGCTACCACGGCCGCCACCAGCTCAACCGGTACGACGACGGCCTGGAGAAGTGCATCGGCTGCGAACTGTGCGCCTGGGCCTGCCCCGCCGACGCCATCTACGTCGAAGGCGCCGACAACACCGAGGACGAACGCTTCTCCCCCGGGGAACGCTACGGCCGCGTCTACCAGATCAACTACCTGCGCTGCATCGGCTGCGGACTGTGCATCGAGGCGTGTCCGACCCGCGCCTTGACGATGACCAACGAGTACGAACTCACCGACGACAATCGCGCCGACCTCATCTACGAGAAGGACCGCCTGCTGGCGCCGCTGCAGGACGGCATGGTCGCCCCGCCGCACGCCATGGCGCCCGGCACCGACGAGGCCGACTACTACCTGGGCCGGGTCCGTCCCACCACGTCGGAAGAGGTACTGCGATGACCACCGCACTCCTGGCCGCCGAAGTCGCGTCCACCTCCACCGGGGAGGCGGTGCTGTTCTGGGTGCTCGCCCCGATCGCGGTGCTCGGCGCGCTCGGCATGGTGACCGCAGCCAAGGCCGTGCACTCGGCACTGTGCCTGGCCGCCACCATGATCGCGCTGGCGGTGTTCTACATCGCCCAGGGCGCGCTGTTCCTCGGCGTCGTGCAGATCGTGGTCTACACCGGCGCGGTGATGATGCTGTTCCTGTTCGTGCTCATGCTCGTCGGCGTCGACTCGGCCGAGTCCCTGCGGGAGACCTTGCGCGGCCAGCGGATCGCGGCCGCCGTCGTCGGCGTCGGGTTCGGGTTCCTGCTGATCGGCGGGATCGGCGCGGCGCTGCGCGGCAGCGGAATCACCTTCCCCGGCCGCGGTTTCGGTGGTCGCGACGTGATCGCCGAACTGGCCGAGCTGATCTTCCTGCGCTACGTGTGGGCGTTCGAGCTGACCGGCGCGCTGCTGATCACGGCGACCATCGGCGCGATGGTGCTCGCGCATCGCGAACACTTCACGCCACGGCGGGGGCAGCGTGAGATGTCGCGCGACCGCTTCCGCACCGCGGGCGAACGCGCCACTCCGCTCCCGACTCCAGGCGTCTACGCCAGGCACAACGCCGTGGACAGCCCGGCCCAACTCCCCGACGGCAGCTTCGCCGAACTCTCGGTGAGCACGATCCTGCGTCACCGCCGCACCCGCGCGCACACCGAGGCCGCCGCGCTCTCGGTCGGCGCCGGCAGCGACGTCACCCCGACGGCCGACGAGGAAGGCAACCGGTGAACCCCCAGAACTACCTGTTCCTGTCCGCCCTGCTGTTCACTATCGGCGCCGCGGGAGTGCTGTTGCGCCGCAACGCCATCGTGGTGTTCATGTGCATCGAACTGATGCTCAACGCGGTGAACCTGGCCTTCGTCACCTTCGCCCGCCTGCACGGCAATCTCGACGGCCAGGTGATCGCGTTCTTCACCATGGTCGTGGCCGCCGCCGAGGTCGTCGTCGGTCTGGCCATCATCATGACGATCTTCCGTGCCCGCCGGTCGACCTCGGTCGACGCCGCCAACCTGCTGAAGTTCTGACATGGGCACCGCAACGTTGTGGCTGCTGCCCGCCTTCCCGCTCGCCGGCGCGATCCTGCTGCTCCTGCTCGGCCGGTTCGCCGACCGGTGGGGTATCTACCTGGGCACCGGCGCCGCGGTGGCCTCGTTCGTCGTCGCCGTGGTCGCCTTCTTCGGCATGCTCGGCCGCTCCGACGCCGACCGCGCCATCCACGAGCAGCTGTTCGAGTGGGTGGCGGTGGGTGACCTGCGGGTCGGGTTCGGGCTGCAACTCGATCAGCTCTCGGTGTGCTTCGCGCTGCTCATCACCGGCGTCGGCTCGCTGATCCACGTCTACTCGATCGGCTACATGAGCCACGATCCGGGCAAACGCCGATTCTTCGGCTACCTCAACCTGTTTCTGGCCGCCATGCTGGTGCTGGTCCTGGCCGACAACTACCTGGTGCTCTACCTCGGTTGGGAAGGCGTCGGCCTGGCGTCCTACCTGCTGATCGGGTTCTGGTACGAGAAGCCCTCGGCCGCAACGGCGGCCAAGAAGGCATTCCTGGTCAACCGGGTCGGTGACATGGGCCTGGCCATCGCCATGATGACGATGTTCGCCGCCTTCGGCTCCTTCGATTTCCGCACGGTGTTCGCGGCGACGCCGGGTGCGAGCGAGGGCACGCTCACCGCGATCGGCCTGCTGTTGTTGCTGGCCGCGTGCGGCAAGTCGGCCCAGGTACCGCTGCAGTCCTGGCTCGGTGACGCGATGGAGGGCCCCACCCCGGTCTCGGCACTGATCCACGCGGCCACCATGGTCACCGCGGGCGTCTACCTGATCGCCCGCTCCAACCCCATCTACGATCTCGCCCCCGACGCGCGAACCGCGGTGATCGCCGTCGGCGCGGTGACACTGCTGTTCGGCGCGATCGTCGGCTGTGCCAAGGACGACATCAAGAAGGCGCTCGCCGCCTCGACGATGAGCCAGATCGGCTACATGATCCTGGCCGTCGGGCTCGGGCCGGCCGGCTACGCGATCGCAATCATGCACCTGCTCACCCACGGGTTCTTCAAGGCCGGGCTGTTCCTCGGCGCCGGTTCGGTGATGCACGCGATGGACGACGAGACCGACATGCGCCGCTACGGCGGTCTGCGCACCCTGCTGCCGATCACCTTCGCCACCTTCGGTCTCGGCTATCTCGCCATCATCGGGGTGCCACCGTTCTCGGGGTTCTTCTCCAAGGACAAGATCATCGAGGCGGCGTTCGACCACGGGGGGACGACGGGAATCCTGCTCGGGGTGGTCACTCTGGTCGGTGCCGGACTCACCGCGTTCTACATGACCCGCGTCATGCTGATGACGTTCTTCGGTGAACGCCGCTGGAAGCCCGACACCCACCCGCACGAAGCTCCCGCGGTGATGACCGGGCCGATGATCCTGCTCGCGTTCGGCTCGGTGTTCGCGGGCGGCCTGTTCGTGTGGGGTTCGGCGCTGCAGAACTGGCTCGCCCCGGTCGTCGGCTCCCATCACGGCGAACCCGTCGTGCCCGCGGGCGTGGTCACCGGACTGGCCCTGACCTCGGTCGCCATCGGTGTCGCGATCGCCTACCGCAAGTACGCCGAGAGTCCGGTCCCCGAGACCGCGCCCGAGCCGGTCACGGTGTTCACGACAGCCGCGCGCAAGGACCTCTACGGCGACGCGATCAACGAGGCCGCCTTCGAGCGGCCAGGTCGTCACCTCACCCGCGCGCTGGTGTTCCTCGACGCGCGTGGTGTCGACGGGATCGTCAACGGCACGGCGGCCGGGATCGGCGGTCTCTCGGCGCGGGTCCGGCGGATCCAGACCGGCTTCGTGCGCTCCTACGCCCTGTCCATGTTCACCGGCGCGGCCCTGGTGGCCGCTGCCCTGCTGGCGGTGAGGTACTGGTGAACTCGTTTCCCTGGCTGACGACGCTCTGGCTCGCCCCCGCGGTCGGCGCGGCGGTGGTGCTCGCCGTGCCCGCCGCGCGCCGGAATGTGGCGCGCGCACTGGCGTTCGCGGTGTCGATCGGTGTGCTCGCGCTGGCGGTGAGCCTGGCGCTGCGGTTCCGTCCCAGCGGGGACCAGTACCAGTTCGTCGAAGCGCACGAGTGGATTCCGGCGTTCGGCGTCGGCTACACCCTCGGCCTCGACGGCATCGCCACCGTGCTCGTGCTGTTGACCGCGGTGCTGATGCCGCTGCTGATCCTGGCCGGCTGGCACGACGACTCCGCGGCCGGTGACGGCCGCAAGACCGCGCACATCTACATGGCGTTGATGCTGTTGGTCGAGTCGATGGTGCTGATCTCCTTCCTCGCCCTCGACATCCTGCTGTTCTACGTGTTCTTCGAGGCCATGCTCATTCCGATGTACTTCCTCATCGGCGGCTTCGGACCACGCACCAGCGACGCCGCCATACGCGCCCAGCGCTCGCGGGCGGCGGTGAAGTTCCTGCTGTACAACCTGTTCGGCGGCCTGATCATGCTGGCGGCGGTCATCGGGCTGTACGTGCTCACCGCGCAGGCGGGGCTGGGCGAGGGCACCGCGGGCACCTTCGATCTGCGGACCGTCGTCGCTGCGGCCAACAACGGGCAGCTCGGCGGCAGCACCGCGGTCGTCAACGCGCTGTTCCTCGGGTTCATGTTCGCCTTCGCGGTGAAGGCGCCACTGTGGCCGCTGCACACCTGGCTGCCCGACGCCGCGGTCTCGGCCACCCCCTCGAGCGCGGTGCTGATGATGGCGGTGGTCGACAAGGTCGGCACGTTCGGCATGCTCCGATACTGCCTGCTGCTGTTCCCGCTGGCTTCCGACACGTTCGCGCCGTTGGTGATCACCCTCGCGGTGATCGGCATCCTCTACGGTGCACTACTCGCCATCGGTCAAACCGATGTGATGCGGCTGATCGCCTACACCTCGATCTCGCACTTCGGGTTCATCATCCTCGGCATCTTCGCGATGACCACCCAGGCGCAATCCGGGGCGACGCTCTACATGGTCAATCACGGACTGTCCACGGCCGCGCTGTTCCTCATCGCCGGATTCCTCGTCTCGCGGCGCGGCACCAGGATGATCGCGGAGTTCGGCGGCGTGCAGAAGGTCGCGCCGATCCTGGCCGGTACCTTCTTCATCGCCGGTCTGGCCACGCTGTCGCTGCCCGGCCTCGCGCCATTCGTCAGCGAATTCCTCGTCCTCGTCGGCACTTTCGGCAAGTACAAGGTGGCGGCGGTCGTCGCGACCGGTGCGCTGGTGCTGGCCGCGCTCTATGTGCTGTGGCTGTACCAGCGGATGATGACCGGTCCGGTGAAGCAGGGCAACGAGCACCTGCGCGACCTGGTGCCGCGTGAGCTCGCGGTGGTGGTCCCGCTGCTGGCCGCGCTGCTGGTGCTCGGCTTCTATCCGAAACCGATCCTCGATCTGGTGGATCCCGCCGTCGGGCACACCCTCTCGACGATCGGTAAGCACGACCCCGCTCCGACGGTTCCCGCTCCCGAAGCAGGTTCGGCCACCCCGCCCGCCGGCGGACACAAATGAGGACGGACTCCGTGACCATCAACGAGCTCGCGGCCACCCTGCCCGCACCGAGCATCGAATACCACCTGCTCGCACCGATGCTGATCGTGTTCGCGGTCGGCGTCGTCGGGGTGCTGGTCGAGGCGTTCGTGCCACGGCCGTATCGGTACCTCACGCAGCTGATTCTCGGGATCGGCGGCGTGGTCGGCGCGCTGGTCGCGGTCGTCGGGCTCGCGGGCACGACGGGCACGGCCGTGGTCGGCGCGGTGGCCGTCGACGGGGTGACGCTGTTCCTGCAGGGCACGATCCTGTCGGTCGCGCTGCTGGGTCTGCTGCTGATCGCCGAACGGGGCGCGGTGCCGCGGGCCCGCAGCGGACCGGGCACCTGGAGCCGGGCGGCCGCGGTGCTCGATCGCGGCGTCGACGCGTTCACCCCGCAGGCCTCCGCGGTGCCGGGCAGTGCGCACGAGCTCGCCGCCGTGCGGTCCGGGGTGTCGACCACCGAGGTGTTCCCGCTGACCATGCTCGCGCTCGGTGGTCTGCTGCTGTTCCCCGCGTCCAACGATCTGCTGACGATGTTCGTCGCGCTGGAAGTGCTGTCGCTGCCGCTGTATCTGCTGTGCGGGCTGGCGCGGCGCAGGCGCCTGCTCTCGCAGGAGGCGGCGCTCAAGTACTTCCTGCTCGGCGCGTTCTCCTCCGCGTTCTTCCTCTACGGCGTCGCCCTGCTGTACGGGCAGACCGGGACCGTGTCGCTGCCAGGAATCGGTGCGGCGCTGGACAAGCAGCCCGAGAACGCGACGCTGGCCCTGCTCGGTATCGGGATGCTGGCCGTCGGCCTGCTGTTCAAGGTCGGCGCGGTGCCGTTCCAGGCCTGGGTGCCCGATGTCTATCAGGGCGCCCCGACGCCGATCACCGCGTTCATGGCCGCGGCCACCAAGATCGCCGCGGTCGGCGCGACCATGCGGGTGCTGATGGTGGCCGTCGGTGCGCTGCGCGACGATTGGCGTCCGGTCCTGGCCGCGATCGCGGTCGCGACGATGGTCGTCGGCGCGGTCATGGCGATCACCCAGACCGATGTGAAGCGAATGCTGGCGTACTCCTCGATCGCGCACGCCGGTTTCCTGCTGGTCGGGCTCGTCGCCGCCGATGATGCCGGTGTGGCCGCGGTCCTGTTCTATCTGCTGGCCTACGGGCTCGGGACGGTCGGCGCGTTCGCGGTCGTCAGCCTGGTGCGGGATTCCTCCGGTGACGAGGCGACCGCGCTGCCGCAGTGGGCGGGGTTGGGCCGCCGATCCCCGTGGCTGGCCTCGGTTTTCGCGCTGCTGCTGCTCTCGTTCGCCGGCCTGCCGCTGACCAGTGGTTTCGTCAGCAAGTTCGCGGTGTTCGCCGCAGCCTCGGGCGCGGGTTACACGTTCCTGGTCATCGTCGGCGTGATCTGCAGCGCGATCGCGGCGTTCTTCTACATCCGGGTGATCGTGCTGATGTTCTTCACCGACCCGCCCGCCGACGCCCCGACCGTCACCGCCCCGTTCGCGACGACCCTGGTGGTGGCGTTCAGCGCGGGCGCCACGCTCATCCTCGGTGTTTTCCCGCAGCCGCTCCTCGACCTGGCCGAGCGCGCGGCCACGTTCATCCGCTGACCGTGCCGCCCGCCGACGAGCCGCTCCGCGATCGGCCACCCACCAGCCACGAGCAGCGGTCCGGCCAGCCGTGGGACGCGTCCTACCGTGACGGTCCCGCGCCGTGGGACATCGGCCAGCCGCAACCGGCCATGGTGCGGCTGGCCGAGGCGGGCGGTTTCGTCGGCGACGTCCTCGACGCGGGGTGCGGCACCGGCGACAACGCGCTGTATCTGGCCTCGCTCGGGTTCCCGGTGCACGGTGTGGACGTGGCCGAGACAGCCGTGGCCACAGCGCGCGAGCATGCCGAGAACCGCGGTCTGACAGCCACCTTCGGGGTCGCCGACGCCCTGCACCTCGAACGGCTGGAGCGCCGGTTCCGGACGGTGCTCGACAGCGGCCTGTTCCACACCTTCGACCGCGCCGAACAGGCCGTCTACGCGGTGAGTCTGGGCGCGGTCGTCGCCCAGGGTGGCACCCTGTACATCCTGTGCTTCGGTGACTTCGGCGACGATCCCGGTCCGCACCCGGTCAGCCGAGCGGCACTGACCGCGGCCTTCGATCCGGTCGAGTGGGACATCGCCGCCATCGACCAGGAGAGTCTGCGCACCCGCTTCAGCGAGTCGATTCCCGCTTGGCTGGCCACCGTCCACCGCAGGTAGCGTGACGGCGCGCCGCGACGCCCCACGATTCGAATCGCCTTGGCCGCCTTGCTGATCGGCGTCGGTGTCCTCGCCGCGACCTGCGGGCGCTCCGTTCCAGGGAAACCCACAGCCGGTGGCCGGTGAGATCTGTCCCGCGATGGCGGTGTGGGTCCTGGATGTCTCGCTGTCGATGGAAGCCGTCGATGTCGCGCCGAGCCGATGGACCGTCGCGCGCCGGGCGGCCACCGATTTCGCCCACCGACCTGCTCGGACGCGGACGGGCTTTCGGTTTCAGGTGCAGCAGTTGGGGTCCAGGACCGTGCACAGAGCCGAGAGCGCGTCACGGCGGGCGCTGTGGAAGGTGTTCATCCCGCGCCGCTGCGACTCGACCAGACCGGCGTTGCGCAGCTGGCCGAGGTGATGGGAGACCGTGGACTCGCTGAGGCCGACCGCGGCGGCGAGTTCACCGCCGTTCTGTTCGCCGAGCGGGGTGGTCAGCAGCAGTGACATCAGTTTCACCCGGACCGGGTCGGCGATGGCCTTGAGTCGCAAGGCCACCTCGAGTGCGGCGTCGTCGTCGACCGGACCTGCCGCGACCGGCGCGCAGCAGACGGGGGCGGACATGTCGATCACGGGTAGCGCCTTGGGCATGGCACCGACTCTACGCGCGGTATTGACATATGTCGAAAAGGTGAGCAGACTCGGCGACAGCACATCTTCGACATATGTCTCACAAGTGGAGGTTCACCATGTCCCGCGTCCAGCTTGCCCTCACTGTCGACGACCTCGACACCGCCGTGGCGTTCTACTCAACCCTGTTCAACACCGAGCCGGCCAAGCGCAAGCCCGGCTACGCCAACTTCGCGATCACCCAGCCGCCGCTGAAGCTGGTGCTGATCGAGAACGCCGGCCAGGGCGGCTCGATCAACCACCTCGGTGTCGAGGTCGAGTCCTCCGACCAGGTCCACGGCGAAATCGCGCGCCTGTCGGAGGCGGGTCTGTTCACCGAGGAACAGATCGCGACCACGTGTTGCTTCGCCACCCAGGACAAGGTGTGGGTAACCGGTCCCGGCGGCGAGCGGTGGGAGGTTTACACCGTGCTGGCCGACAGTGAGACCTTCGGTACCGCACCGGACCTCGGGCTCGCGAACGCCGAGGGCACCAGCGTGTGCTGCGGCACGGCCGCCGAAGCCGAGGCCGAGGGTGCGTGCTGTGGCGCCGAGGCCAAGGAGAAGGCCGTCGCCTCCGGGGCGAGCTGCTGCGGCTGAACCGGCCCGACCCGGTTGCGGACGAGTTCACCCGTTGTTCGCTTGCCTTCTTGATTAGACATCGGTCAATATCGACATATGTCGAATCAAGAGTTGCCGTTGAGCGTGGCCGCACCCTCGTGTGAGGCCACGCCGCGCACGCGCCCGCCGATGAACGCCGAGAGCGCGGCGGAGTTGGCCGTGCTGTTCAAGGCCTTGGCCGATCCGGTCCGGTTGCGGCTGCTCTCGACGATCGCCTCACGCGCCGACGGCGAGGCGTGCGTGTGCGACCTGTCGACCGGTATCGAGGTCACTCAGCCGACCATCTCCCACCATCTCAAGGTGCTGCGTGAGGCCGGGTTGCTGACCAGCGAACGCCGGGCATCCTGGGTGTACTACCGAGTCGTGCCGCAGGCGCTGGCGCGCCTGTCGGATGTTCTCGCCATCGAGGCCGGAGCGGTGGTCACCGCGTGAGCGCCACGACCGAAGCCCCGGCGGTGGTGGGCAAGCTTTCGACGCTGGACCGGTTCCTGCCGGTCTGGATCGGCGTGGCGATGGCCGCGGGACTGCTACTCGGGCGCATGATCCCCGGCCTCGGCGACGCATTGTCGGCCGTGGAGATCGACGGCATCTCGCTGCCGATCGCGATCGGGCTGCTGATCATGATGTACCCGGTGCTGGCTAAGGTCCGCTACGACCGACTCGACACCGTGACCGGCGACCGCAAACTCCTTCTCAGCTCCCTGGTCCTGAACTGGGTCCTGGGGCCCGCGTTGATGTTCGCGCTGGCGTGGCTGCTACTGCCGGACCTGCCCGAGTACCGGACCGGGCTGATCATCGTGGGCCTGGCCCGCTGCATCGCGATGGTCATCATCTGGAACGACCTCGCCTGCGGCGACCGCGAAGCCGCCGCCGTGCTGGTCGCCCTGAACTCGCTGTTCCAGGTGATCATGTTCGCCGTCCTGGGCTGGTTCTACCTCTCGGTCCTGCCCGGCTGGCTCGGCCTGGAACAGACCGCCATCGATACCTCGCCGTGGCAGATCGCCAAGTCGGTACTGATCTTCCTCGGCATTCCCCTCCTTGCGGGGTTCCTCACCCGCCGCTTCGGTGAACGCGCCAAGGGCCGCGACTGGTACGAGACGACGTTCCTGCCCCGGATCGGGCCGTGGGCGCTCTACGGGCTGCTGTTCACCATCGTGATCCTGTTCGCTCTGCAAGGCGAGCAGATCACTTCTCACCCGCTCGACGTGGTCCGGATCGCGATCCCGCTGCTGGCCTACTTCGCGATCATGTGGGGTGGCGGTTACGCCCTCGGTGCGCTGCTCGGCCTGGGCTATGAGCGTACGACCACGCTGGCGTTCACCGCGGCGGGCAACAACTTCGAACTCGCCATCGCCGTGGCCATCGCCACCTATGGCGCCACCTCCGGCCAGGCACTGGCCGGTGTCGTCGGCCCGCTGATCGAGGTCCCCGTCCTGGTCGCGCTGGTGTACGTATCGCTGGCCCTGCGCAAGCGGTTCACCGCGGCCACGGCCTCCGAAGGGGTGGCAGCGCGGTGAGCACGACGCCATCGGTGCTGTTCGTATGCGTGAGGAACGGCGGCAAATCCCAGCTGGCGGCCGGTCTGATGCGCGCCGCCGCCGGCGACCGCGTGCAGGTCCACTCCGCAGGCACCCGGCCGGGTACCGCGATCAACGCCCTGTCTGCCGAATCGCTGCGCGAACTCGGCATCGACATCAGCGCCGAGACCCCGAAGCCGATCGACCCCGCCCTGCTCAGTGACGTCGGCCTGGTCGTCACCCTCGGCCGTGAAGCCTACATCGAGCCCGTCGCCGGGATGCGAATCATCAACTGGGACACCGACGAACCATCCGAGCGCGGCATCGACGGCATCGAGCGCATGCGCCTGGTCCGCGACGACATCGCCGCCCGCGTGAACGACCTGCTCACCGAGCTCACCACACCCGCCGAGCAACGGAAACCCTCATGAGCGACAGCCCCCTCGCGCCCACTTACACCCGCCACGACCTGACCATCGACCAGCAACTCGCGCTCGCGGCCGCGGCGACGCATTTGCAACGCGAGTTCGACGGCACCTTCGGAGTCGAGACGATCGAACGGTTCCTGCACTCCTCCTACGACCGGTTCGCCGGCCGCGCGACAGTGATCAACTTCCTGCCGCTGCTGGCCGAACGCTTCGCCCGCCAACGGCTGCACGCGCTGGCCCGCGTCGAGGGCAAGGCCCACACCGGCACTCCGACCGTGCTGTTCCTGTGCACCCACAACGCAGGTCGCTCCCAGATGGCGCTCGGGTTCTTCACCCACCTCGCCGGTGACCGCGCGGTGGCGTGGTCCGGTGGCAGCGAACCCGGCGACGCGATCAACCCCGCCACGATCGCGGCGATGGCCGAGGTCGGTATCGACATCACCGCCGAGTTCCCCAAGCCCTGGACCGAGGAGATCATCCAGGCCGCCGACGTGGTCATCACCATGGGCTGCGGCGACGCCTGCCCGCTCTATCCGGGGCGCCGCTACGAAGAATGGGACCTCGACGACCCCGCTCACCTCGACGTGGCCGCGATCCGACCGATCCGCGACGAGATCGAAACCCGCGTTCGCCACCTGCTCGCCGAACTCGACCTGCCCGCCCACTGAAAGGCACTACGCCCCATGACTTCCAAGCCCAGCGTGCTGTTCGTCTGCGTCCACAACGCCGGACGTTCCCAGATGGCCGCCGGATTCCTCACCCATTTCGCCGGCGACGCGATCGAGGTCCGCTCCGCGGGCAGCGCTCCGGCCGATCAGATCAACCCCGCCGCGGTCGCGGCGATGGCCGAGCTCGGCATCGACATCTCCGATCAGACCCCGAAGATCCTCACCTACGACGCCGTGGAAACCTCCGACGTGGTCATCACGATGGGCTGTGGCGACACCTGCCCGTCGTTCCCCGGTGTCAGCTACCGCGACTGGGTGCTGGAAGACCCGGCGGGCAAGGGCGTCGAGTCCGTCCGTCCGATCCGCGACGAGATCAAGGTCCGCGTGCAAGCCCTGCTCGCCGAACTCCTGCCGACCCACGCCTGAGACGTGCCCGCCCCGGGGGCCGCGCACGTCGGCCGGTCGCCGAGGCGGAAGTCCATTCCACTACCGGCGGTGTAGGGAACGAGCACCGGTCCGGACTTGCGGCCGGCCAGTACCCTGGACGGCAACCGGGCCGTGCCGGTCTGCCATGCGATGAGCTCGCGGGCACCGCCCCTGCGGGTCACCCCACCGCGCACCGGTCGGTGGTGACGAGGTCGGGAACGTCGAGCAGCAGCACTTCCTCGGCGCGAGTGGAGGATTCGTCGAGCAGATGCCACGGCACTCGTTCCGCACACCGGTGACCGGCCGCGGCAGCATCCCGACCCGTCTCGCCTGCCGAACCCGCCGATGTTCCCCGACCCCCGATCAGGGGCGTTCGGTGGGTATCTCGCCGTAGAGCTGGCGGGCACGGGTGGTCAGCAGGGGCAGCAGGATGGTGCGCCAGGTCGGCAGGTGCACCGCCTCGGCACGGCCCTCGACGACGAAGGACGGCTGGGCGGTCGCGTCAGCATCGTCGATGTCGACGCCGGTCACGAGGGCGAACTCGCGCCGCAGCAACGCCGCGAAGTCCGTCGCGGTGGCCGGCACCGTGGCCGCACATACCTTGTCCCGCACTGCGTCCCACACGATCGGATCCGCGGGTGAACCCCACTGGCGCGGTCGCCGGTCGAAGAGGCGAGCTATGTCGGAAGTATCTGGCACGCGCCGCATCCTACCGAGCGGCGCGGCGCCAACGGCCGCCCCACGGTCACCGCCGACGCTCGGCACCGATGCTGCCGACGATGAGATCGGCGAGTGCCTCGACCGCCTCCCCCGCGTCGATGGTTCCTCGATTCAGTTCGGCACCCAGGGTTTCCGCGGCGCCGAGGACGGCGACGCAGCGCAGCCGCAGCGCGGCCGCTCCGAGATCGGAGAACGGTAGCAGGGTGGCGGCCATCCAGTCGCGATAGCTGTCGAGCATCCGCTGCTGGATCGCCAGGACCTCGGGATTGCCCTTCAGCGCGGCCGAGATCGCGTCGAATTCGGGCATGTCGGTGGCGCAGGCGAAGTAGGCGGCACTCATCACGTGCGCGATCTCCGTCGCGGTCGGCACGGCCGCACGGACGGCCTGCTCGGCGGCGAGCCGATGCCGTTCGTCGAGGCGCCGGTACAGGGCCAGCAGCAGATCGGGGCGCGTGCCGAAATGGTCGTAGACGATCGGCCTGCTCACGCCCGCGGCCTCGGCGAGAGTGACGAGCGTGAGCCCGTCGGTGCCGTGGTCACGCACCATCGCCAGCGCGGTGTCGAGCAGCTGCTCGCGCCGGGCCGCCTTGGGCATGCGGGCCGTCCTGCCTTGCGTCATGTCACCAGTTTAGCTACAAAGAGTAGGTTACAAACTGTAGCTTAGCTGGCGAGAGGAACGACCATGGCCCACACACCATCCGTCCTGATCCTGGGCGGTTCCGGCCAGGCAGGCTCCGACACGGCGGCCCTGCTGCGCCGCTGGTATCCGACCCTGCCGCTGACGATCGCGGGCCGCGACCTCGACCGAGCGCAGCGAGTCGCCGACAGCCTCGGCACGGCCACCGCGATCACGATCGACCTGCGCCGCCGCGATCTCGGCCTGCCCGACGGCGTCGTCTTCTCGGCGGTGGTCGCCACCCTCTGGGACGACCGGCTCCACGGACTCCACTACGCCCAGGATCACGCGGTGCCGTATCTGAGCATCTCGAGCGGGCTGCTCGATATCGGGCCCGAGGTCGTCGCGGGCGCCCGGCGGGCCAGCGCCGCACCGATTCTGGTGGCGAGTCATTTCCTGGCCGGACTCGCCACGCTCGCGGCGCTGGCGACCGCGCGCGAGTTCGCCTGGGTCGACAGCGTCCGGCTCGGGGCGATCCTGGACGAGACGGACACCGGTGGCCCCGCCGGGATCGCCGATCTGGAACGGTGGTCGGCGGTGACCTCGGCGGGTCTGGTGCGACGCGACGGCGTCTTCACCTGGGTGGCCGCCGAGAACGCGCAGGCCGAGGTGCGCGCTGTCGACGGCACCCGGCTGCCTGGGCAGAGCATTCCCATCCTCGACGTGGCGAGCCTGGCGCTGGCGACCGGAGCACCGGATGTGCGGGTGGATCTCGCGGTCGGCGAGTCGCCTGGCCGGCGCCGGGGTGTGGCGGCCTCGATCGAGATCGGCATCGACCTCGACGGTGTCGACGTTGCGGGCGCGACGCTGCGCCGCAGCCGCCACCTGGTCCATCCCGCGGGTCAGCGACCGCTCACCGCCCTCGGAATCGTCCTCGGCGTCGAGCGGCTGCTGGGTCTGCGCGGCGAGCCGGTCGGCCCGGGCACCTACACCCCGGAGGCCTTGATCGACCCCGGCTACGCCGCACAGCGGATGACCGAGGTCGGCGCCGTGTTCGTCGACGCGTAGACCGGCCTACAGCACGGCCTGCGTCCGGGTGGTCTTGCCGACGAGTTCGCCCGCGTCGTCGTGGATCTCGGTCTCCACATCGAGGAAGGCGCAGACCGCGCCGGTGGCGTCGGCCAGCGACATCAGCACGCCGCAGTGCAGCGCGCCACCGATCGTGCAGAGGGACTCGTCCCAGGCCGGCCTGCTGCGCACCACGTCGGGCGACACACGGTCCGCGATCCGGGCCGCCGTCAGCGCAGCGGCCGGAAGAACTCCCGGAGATCGTCGACGAGCAGGTCGGGTGTCTCCATCGCCGCGAAGTGCCCGCCCCGGTCGAATTCGGTCCAGCGCACGAGGTTGTTCTGCTTCTCGGCGATGCCGCGAATCGTGGTGTCGCCGGGGAAGACCGCGATACCGGTCGGGACCCCGGAGCTGGGCAACTCGGCGCCCCACTGCTGGGACTCCTTGTACAGGCGCATCGAGGAGCCCGCGGTGCGGGTGAACCAGAGGACGGCGATCTCGGCGAGCAGCGCGTCGCGGTCGAGGGAGTCCTCGGGCAGCGCGGCGGCGGGATCCTTGTAGGTGTTGACGACGTCGACGACCCAGCCGAGCAGACCCGCGGGTGAGTCGGTGAGCGCGTGGGCCAAGCTCTGGGGGCGAGTGCTGTGCACACTCGCGTACGAGGAGGTCTGGTTGCTGTTCCAGTCCTGCAGAGCGGCCAGCTTCTCCTGGTCCCGCGCGGAGTAGCCCGCGCCGTCGTCGTCCCAGGCGGGAATGGTGATGGCGGCGTTGAGGTGGACGCCGGCGACCCGCTCGGTGTCGATCCGGCCCAGGTGCGGGGCGATGAACGAGCCCGCGTCACCCCCTTGGGCGCCGTAGCGCTGGTAGCCGAGGCGGCGCATCAGTTCGGCGATCAGGACGGCGGACTGTTCGGTCGCGGCCTGGCCGGCCTCCCGGGTGGGACCGGAGAAGCCGAAGCCGGGCAGGCTCGGGACGACCACGTCGAATGCGTCGCGCGGGTCGCCGCCGTGGGCGGCGGGATCCGTCAGGGGTCCGAGGGTGGCACCGAAGTCGGTGAACGGCCACCCGTGGACCAGCACCAGCGGCAGCGCGCCGGGTTCCGGCGAACGCACGTGGGTGAAATGCAGGCGTTGACCGTCGAGTTCGGTGACGAACTGCGGTCGTGCGTTGCGTGCGGCTTCGGCGGCGCGCCAGTCGAAGCCGGTGCGCCAATAGTCGGCCAGACCGTGCAGGTAGGCGGTGGGCAGGCCATAGGTCCAGCCGGTGCCTGGTAGATCGTCGGTCCAGCGGGTGCGGGCGAGACGCTCGTGCAGATCGTCGAGGTCGGACTGCGGAATGTCGATCCGGAAGGGGTGGATGTCGTTCATGTCCACCACGCTACGAAGCGCTTAGGTCGAAATCGGTCCTAAGTCGCGGGCATTCTGGAGGCATGTCCGAGACCTCTGCCCGCTTGCTCCGGCTGCTGTCGCTGTTGCAGACCCATCGCTCGTGGTCCGGTGCCGAACTCGCCGCCGAGCTCGACGTCACCGCGCGCACGGTACGGCGCGACATCGAGCGACTGCGCGGCCTGGGCTATCCGGTGCAGGCGCTGCAGGGGGCGGCGGGATACCGGCTGGGTGCGGGCGCGTCGATGCCGCCCCTGCTGCTCGACGACGAGGAGGCGGTCGCTGTGGCGGTCGGTCTGCGGACCACCTCGGGTGGCACGGTCACCGGGATCGAGGACGCGTCGCTGCGCGCGCTGGCCAAGCTGGACCAGGTGCTGCCCTCCCGGCTGCGGCACCGGCTGACCACCTTGCAACAGGCGATGGTGCGGGTCGCCGCCGAGGCGCCCCGGGTGAGTCCCGCGACGCTGCTGGCGATCGCGGAGGCGTGCCGCCGGCACGAGCGTCTGCGCTTCGACTACACCGATCACGCGGGTCGTGTCTCGCGCCGTGCTGCCGAACCCGATTCGCTGGTCAATGTCAGCAGGCATTGGTATCTGGTGGCCTGGGATGTCGATCGCGCGGATTGGCGCTCGTTCCGGGTCGACCGGCTGGTTCCGCGCGTCCCGACCGGTCCGCGCTTCACTCCGCGCCCGCCGCCCGACGGTGACGCGGCCGCATACCTCTCGCGCAGGCTGTCGGTGGCCTCATGGCCATGGCGCACGGTGGTCACCCTGCACTGTTCGGCCACCGTGGTCGCCGAGCGGCTCTGGCCGGGCACCGGGGTTCTCGAAGCGGTCGACGACGTCAGCTGTCTGCTACACCTGGGCGCCGACTCCCCCGCTTCACTGGCGTGGATGATCACCGGCCTCGACACCGATTTCACCGTCACCGGCCCACCCGAACTCCTCGCTGCGTTGGAGCGTGTGAGCGCGCGCTGCCGCGACGCCCTTCCCGCCGCACCTGATGCGTAGTTGCATCGACTGCCGAATCGATGGCTCGGGTCACGGCTCGTCGATGACTTCCTGCAGCCGGAGCGCGAAAGCCGCGGGATCGCCGACGAATCCGGTGTGATCGCCGGGGAACAGCACCGGCTCCGTCCGCAGCTCGGCGGCCAGGGCGCGCGCGGTCCGGTCGCAGAACTGGCCTGCCGAGTCGGCGCCGATGCCGACCATCACCCGGGTGGGCACGGCGCGCAGCAAGGGCGGGTCGGGAACCCACCCGGTGGTGGCGCGCAGTTCGTGGTCGAACCAGTGGCGTTCACTGGCGACCTGCTGGGGGTCGCGCTCGCCGCCGAACAGGTGCTCGACCATCTCGTCCGGGATCGGCAGAGCGGCCTGGGCGAAGAACTTCCGCCACGCGCCGACCACGTCACCGCGATCGTAGGTGGCGATGATCTCCTCGGTGACGGCCCGCTGCTCGGCGGCGTCGGGCAGCAGTTCCCGCAGGGGCGGTTCGTGGGCGACGACAGTGGTGACCCGATCGGGATTGGTCTGAGCGAGGGCCAACGCACTGACCGCGCCGCCGCTGGAGCCGAAGACCACGGCGGGACCGGCGTCGAGGTGGGCGATCAGCCGGGCGAGGTCGTCGGCGCGGGCCGAGACGGTCGAGTCCTGGCGCGGATCGTCGAGGGGGCTGGCGAAATGGCCGCGTGGGTCGGTGGTGAGCACGGTATTGGTGGCGGCGAGCTGTTCGGCCGCGGGCGCGAACGAGGCGGCGTTCATCGGCGCGCCGACGAGCACGAGCAGTGGCCCCGACCCGCGGACCTCGTAGTACAGGCGGGCGTCGGGCACCACAAGGGTGCCGGTGGTGACGGCGGAACTGGCGGTCATACGACCCTCCCGGATCTCGGCTACAGGTAGCACTCGTTGAGACGGGGCCGAGCCGGCGAACTCATCGCTGCGCCCGAAATCTTTTTCGCGCCAGATCCTCCCGCAGGTCAGGATGGTTTCGTCGGCGCGAACCGGGCCGAGGCCAACACCAGCAGGCCGCAGCCGCACACCACCGACCACCCGATCCGCGCCGGATGGTCACCGGCGATCAGCCCACCGGCGACGGCGATCCCGACCGCCGCGCCCACCTGCCGGGCGGTGGAGGCGATACCGCCCGCGACACCGGCGCGGTCGGCGGGCAGCCCGCTCACCGCGGTATTCGTGATCGGCGCGTTGGCGAAACCGAACCCGATGCCGATCGACGCGAACGCGATCAGCAGCACCGTGGTCTCCGCCTCGGCCCCGGCGACCACGAGGGCCAGGCCGCCGACGGCGAGGAAGCCACCGGCCAACAGCAGCGGCGCCCTGGCCCCGATCCGCCCGACCAGCACTCCCGACAGCGGCGCGCACAGTGTCGCGCCGACAGCCAGTGGCAGTGTGAACGCACCGGCGGTGACCGCGCTCATCCCCCGTTCGTGTTGCAGATGCCAGGTACTGAGAAGCAGCGTCGTCGTCAAGGCGACGAACACCACGACAGCCCCGGAGACGGCGGCGGTGAACGGCGGCCGCCGGAACAGTCGCAGGTCCATCAGCGGCGCGGCCACCCGGCCCTCGACCCGGACGAATCCGACGACGGCGAGCGTGATTCCGAGGTAAGCCGAGACCGCGAGGGGCGAGGTCCACCCGATCCGCTGGCCCTCGATCAACACCGCGATCACCCCACCGACCACGACGACCAGCAGTACCTGACCCACGAGGTCGATCCGACGCGGCCGCCCCTGCGACTCCGGCACGAACAGCCCTGTCAACCCCAGCGCCACGACCACCACCGGCACCGCGATCCAGAACACCGACCGCCACCCGAACCAATCCACCAGCGCGCCACCGAGCGTCGGCCCGACCGCCATGCTCAGCCCGAACACCGCCGCCCACACTCCGATCGCCCTGGCCCGCTGCCGGGCATCGGTGATCGCGGCGACCACGATCGCCAACGCCACCGGACTGAGCATCGACCCGCCGATCCCCTGCGCGACCCGCGCGAGAATCAGCACCTCGACCGTGGGCGCGACCGCGCACACCGCCGACGCGACTCCGAAAACGACGAGCCCGAGCCGGAACACCCGCCGCCTGCCGAACCGGTCGGCGAGCGCGCCGGAGGTGATGAGGAAGCTCGCCAACGCCAGCGTGTAGGCGTCGACGATCCACTCCAGCCCCTGCGTGCCGACCTGTACACCGGCCCCGATCGACGGCAGTGCCACGGTGACGATGGTGGCATCGAGCCCGACGACGAACAGGCTCAGCGAACACACGGCCAGTACGGTCCATGGGCGGACGACACCGGCCGTGACGTGGGTGCGGATGGGATTGTCCAGCATGAATCAGCCTCCTCGGTGCAGCGCCCGAGTATCACCACCACGGCGAGAGGATGACCAGATTCCTTGCTGGAACGGCAAATCCGACCGTCGGACGATGCTGCGACCTCGACCACGCGCCTTCGCCCACCGCCATTCGATCGCGGCGAACCGGCGACGCATTCAGGCAGGTGCGTTCGGGGCGGAACGCGGTGCTCGGCTTGACGCGTTCGGCCCGATCACAGCGCGCGAGTGCCGCGCAGCGGCCCGGCTGCACGGCACTCGCGGTGATGACGAGGTCAGTTGTAGGACTTCGCGACACCGTCGAGCAGGTGCTCGAGGGTGTCGTAGGCGGGGGCGTCGACGACATCGATCAGGTCGGCGGGCACCGGCACATCGCGCTCGGCGGCGACGGCGGTGAACTGGGCGTTGTCGCCGGTGCGGAACCCGTGCAGGGCCGCGAGGCGACGCAGTTCCGGGTTCTCGGTGAGCAGCTTGCCGACCTTGTCGCCGGTGCCGGTCAGCGGGACCAGGGTGTGGCTGGACAGGACGGTCGGGGTCGGGTAGGTCAGCACCATGTCCGGCTTGATCTTGCCCTTGCCCGCCGCCTCGACGAACTGCGCCTCGTAGATGCACACCAGCGGGGTCGGGCCCATGCCGTTGGTCAGGTACTGCGTGAACGGGCCTTCGCTGCTGTTGTCGGTGTAGCCCTGGGCGAGGAACAGTTTCGACAGCGCGGGCAGCACGTGCTGTTCGGCGGTGGCGCCGCGCACGATGGTGTGGTCGTTGGCGACGTAGCTCGCGATCGACAGGTACATGGCCGCGGAGTTGGAGCTGCGCGGATCGGTGGTCGAGACCAAGATGTTCTTCTCGACGGGGTAGGTGGTGTTGTCGGGTAGGTCGTCCCATTGGACGCCGGTACCGGCCAGCTCCAGGTACCGGTTCATGTCGAAGGTCGCGACCGGGCCCGGCTTGATCACGCCCGCCGTGGTGAGCAGATCCGCGATCGGCCGATAGGTGGCGATGGCGATCGGCGAGGCGAACGGTGTGTATTTCGCGGTGACATTGCGCTGGCGCTGGATCCGTTCGGCGGCGGGAATGCTGGACGGGAACGCGAAGTCGTAGCGGTCCAGGTCGACGGTGGTCGCGATCTGCCGTGACCCGGCCGGCTCGACCTCCACCCGGATTCCGTTGTCGGCGAGCACCCGCACGACCTGCTCGTCCTGGAAGAACGACACCTTCTCGGACCCGACGACACCACGCACGACGGTCACCGGCGCCCCGGTCGGTGCCGCGGCCGGGGTCTCGCCGCCGCCGGGGAGCAGGATCACCGCGGCCGCGACGGCGGCGACGACGGTGACCGCACCGATCGACAGGGGCAATACGCCGCGCCTGCTCACCAGGTGCCGGGCCCGTTCGGCAGTCGAACTCTCGTCCTCGGCGGCGCGAACCGGTTCGGGGGCGACGGCACGGCCGGCGGCCGCCGGAGCGGGCACCCGCACGGTCGGGTCGGGGTCGGCCAGTTCGGTGCGCACGATCCGCTCGACCAGAATGGGCACGAACTCCCGGATCGGCTTGCCCGCGAAACGATGGTGCGCGGCGCCCACCGCCGAGGTCACCTGGTCTGCGGGGACGTTCTCGGACAGGTCTTCGACCAGACTCTCGGTCATGCGCCGCATGGCCAGCTCTTCACGCTGGACGGTATCGGCGGCTTCGCCGGGGGTTACGCGCGACACCACATTTCTCCTGGGCTCACATCGGGCTGCGGACGACGGCGCGCGTCGACCGGGCCCTCCCGTGCGCACGCCGCGGGCCACGCTACCGGCGCGCAGCACAGTTACCCCAGCGGTGAGCGGCCGGGCACGCAGTGTTCAGCACTCGCTCCGCTGCCCGCAATGTCGCGTTGTCCGGGTGTTCGCGTAAACATCGAAACACGCTCTGCGAGTGTGGGATTCACTACTATTGCCCGGCGGCGGCCGATCCGCGGACGGTGGTGGGGTCCGGCTGCGAGCGCCGCGCACCGCGCAGTACCGTACGCAGCATCCCACCCGCGAGCTGTTCCAGCACGCCGATCACCACCAGCGCACTGCCGGCGACCGTCGCCAGCCCCGTGACGGTCTCGAATTTCATCGCGATGACGGTAATCCCCACCGCGGTGGTGCACAGACCGCAGATCTCGTGCAGCCAGCCGTCGACGACGCCGTCGTCCCAGGCCGCGACCAGCGCCTGCACGATGCCGCGCACCGACCACCCGATCCCGATCCACAGGGCCAGCAGCTCGATATTGCCGCCGCTGAAAGCCAGCGCCGCCAGGATGACGGTCAGCACCGCGCTCACCAGCACCAGCACCCGCAGCGGAAACGCCATGTGCGCCGCCACCGCGAGATAGGCCTGGATTCCGGCACTCAGCAGCAGCGCGACGCCGAACAGCAGAGCCAGCGTGGCGTCGCTGCGGCCGGGCCACACCAGTGTCGCGACGCCGAGAACGAACGAGCACCCGCCGGCGATCAGCATCGCCTGCCGGGTTCGGTCCTGCGCCGGATTCCCCTCCCCGTCAGTCACGGGCATTGCCCCACGATAGGCCCTCGCCGACCGATAGCCGTAGATTTGCCCGGGCGCGCCGCGATCGTCGTCGCCGCGGTCATGTCAACCGCTCCCGCAGGTAGGGCGCGGTCCGGCTGACCGGGTCTGCCGCGACCTGCTCCGGTGTCCCCTGCGCCACGATCCGTCCCCCTTGTGCCCCGCCGCCCGGCCCCATGTCGATGACGTGATCGGCCTGCGCGACCACGGTCATGTCGTGCTCGACCACGATCACCCCGGCGCCGGAGTCGACGAGTGAATTCAGCTGGGTCAGCAGGATGTCGGTGTCGGCGGGGTGCAGCCCGGTCGTGGGCTCGTCGAGCAGGTAGACGGTGCCCGCGCGCCGGGCCCGTTGCAGTTCGGTGGCCAGCTTCACCCGTTGTGCCTCGCCGCCGGACAGTTCGGTGGCGGGCTGACCCAACCGCAGGTAACCGAGCCCCACCTCGGTCAGGGCCCGCAGCGCCCGCGCGACCACCGGGACGTCGGCGAGGAATCGTGCGGCCCGATCCACCGACATCTCCAGCACCTCGGCGATGGTGGCGTCGCGGTAGCGGATCTCGAGGGTGCGCGGGTTGTAGCGGGCACCATGGCAATCCGGGCACGGGGTGTAGGTGCTGGGCAAGAACAGCAGCTCCACCGTGATGTACCCCTCGCCCTGGCAGGCGGGACACCGGCCTTCGGCGACATTGAACGAGAAGCGGCCGACGCCGTAGCCGCGGGCCCGCGCGTCGTCGGTGTCGGCGAACAGCTTGCGGACGGTGTCGAACAGGCCGGTGTAGGTGGCCAGATTGGAGCGCGGCGTCCGCCCGATCGGCGCCTGATCGACCTCGACCACCCGCACGATCTTCGGGTCGGCGGTGGCGGTGGTCGAGATCGCGTGCAGCAGGCTCGATTTCCCCGAACCGGAGACGCCGGTGATCGCGGTGAACACCCCGAGCGGAATGTCGGCGTCGAGCTCGCGCAGGTTGTGGCTGGTGATCGCGCGCAGGTCGAGGGTGCCGTTGGGGGTGCGGTCGGCGCGTGGCGCGCGAGTGACCTCGTCGAACAGGTAGGGGCGGGTGACCGACTCGGTGACGGTTCGCAGCCCGTCGACCTCACCGCAGTAGAGGACGCGCCCGCCGTGTACTCCGGCGCCGGGGCCGATATCGATCAACCAGTCGGCGTGGCGCACGACGTCGAGGTCGTGCTCGACGAGGAACACACTGTTGCCGGATCGCTTGAGCCGGCCCAGCACCGTTGTCAGTGCGGCGGTGTCGGCCGGGTGCAACCCCGCCGAGGGCTCGTCGAGAATGTAGACGACGCCGAACAGTCCCGAGCGCAACTGACCCGCCAGCCGCAGCCGCTGCAACTCGCCGCCGGACAGGGTCGGGCTCTCCCTGTCGACGCTGAGGTAGCCGAGACCGAGCTCGATGAGGACCTCGATGCGGGAGATCAGGTCCTGGGTGAGCACGGCGGCCGCACCCGTGCCTTCGGTGTGCGGGCGCAGCACCGCGACCAGGTCGCTGAGCGGCATGTCGGCCAGTTCGGTGATGTTGTGGCCCGCGAACGTCACCGCCAGCGCTTCGGGTTTGAGCCTGCGCCCGTCGCACAGCGGGCAGGTCGCCGTGTGCAGGTACTCCGCCGCACGCTTGCGGGTGGCCTCGCTCTTGGACTCGGCGTGCGCGCGCAGCAGCAGCCGTTCGGCGCTGGTGTAGGTGCCCTGATACGGGCGATGGATCCGGTGGGCTTCGCGCTCGGGTTCCACGGTGACCACCGGCTTCTCGTCGGTGAACAGGATCCATTCGCGCGCCTGCGGCGACAGTTGCCGCCACGGCCGATCGATGTCGTAGCCGAGCGCGGCCAGCACGTCGCGCAGGTTCTTGCCCTGCCACGCGCCGGGCCAGGACGCGATCGCGCCGTCGCGAATGCTCAGCGACGGGTCGGGCACCATCGATGCCTCGGTCGCCTCGTGGACGACGCCCTGACCGTGGCAGCGGGGGCACGCGCCCTCGACGGTGTTGGGCGAGAACGCGTCCGAGTACAGCCGATTCGTGCCCGCCGGATAGTGACCGGGTCCCGTGCGGGCCGGGCCCGTCGGATAGTCGCCTTCGCGCGACATGAGCAGCCGCAGCGAGTTCGAGATGGCGGTGACCGTCCCGACCGTCGACCGCGACGAGGGCGAGGATCGTCGTTGCGCCAGCGCCACCGTCGGCGGTAGACCGGTCACCTCGTCGACGTCGGGCGCCTCCACCTGATGCAGCAATCGTCTGGCATACGGTGCCACCGACTCCAGGTAGCGGCGTTGCGACTCCGCGTACAACGTGCCGAAGGCCAGCGACGACTTGCCCGAACCCGAGACCCCGGTAAACGCGACCAGGGCGTTTCGTGGCATGTCCGCGTCGACGTCACGCAGATTGTGGACCCGAGCGCCGCGCACCCGAACCGAAGGATCGACCTCGTGCGAATCCACAGCTACCCAGACTACGCGACCGGTCCGGGAATCCGGGTATGCGCTAGAAGAACCAGCCCAGCTCCGGCGCGCGCTCAGCGGTGAAGGCCGCGTCGAGATCGCGCAGCGCGGCCGCGTCGTCGACCCGGATCCGGTGCGCGGCGGCCAGGCCCCGGGCGCGGTGCGCACCGAAATACAACGCGCCCAGCACATTGATATCCAGACCGAGCGCGGCGGTTCGGGTGGTGGGTGCGCATTCGGCGACGCCGTCGCGCACGCGCAGCGCGAAGGTGCCACCGGCGGAACGGAACGGGTCGTGCACAGCCAGGACCGTGTCGAGGTCGTGCCGGTAGCCGCGGGCGGTGAGCGCGGTGGGCACATCCATCAGCCGCGCCCACAGCGAGTCACCGCGATCGAGCACGCGGGCCGCCCGGGAATCGGTGAGCAGGTACGGCAGCGGATCGTCGTCGGCGATCTCGACGTCGATCGTCTCGACCAGATCCAGCCCGAGCAGCACCCGCCACAGCGCGGCGTGCGCGTCCGGGGTGAGCGCCCGGTACTCCCATACCGACGCGGTGGAATGTCCGTCGCGCCAACGCCGCCGATACAGGGCGTAACCGTCGGGGTGGACCAGGGCGAACAGCGTCGTGGCGCCGTCGCGGTGGCGTTCCACGTCGGCGAAGAACAGATCCCATTTGGCGTCGGGCCGCACCTGCGCGCCCGGCACCGTCGGCTGCCAGCGCTCGTAGATCGCCCGGATGTGCGGCGCCGCCTCGGCCAGGGTGGCCAGCTCCACGCCGCCGGGATCGGGCGTGGTCGAGCGGAACTCGGCTCGACGGCGGTCGATGGAGATCGTGGTCGACAGGATCGCCGGGTCGTAGCCGAACCGGCCGTAGATCGTGGCCTCGCTGGCGGTGAAGATCGTCAGCGGCAGCCCGTCGGCTTCGGTGCGCTCGTGCTGCGCGGTGTACAGCTCACGCAGGATGCCACGCCGCCGATGCGTCGGCGCGACCGCGACGCCCGAGACACCACAGGCCTGGACCTGCCGTGCCCCCGGCACGGTCACCGTCATCGTCCGGTCGACGGTGTGCCCGACGACCCGGTCACCGTCGACCGCGACCAGTGACCGCTCGACCGGGAACAGTTCCCACCGGTACGGGAGTTCGTCGGACCCGTACCGCATCCCGAATCCGGTCTCCTGCAATCCGGTGATCGCGTCCGCGTCCACGCTGCTAGCCGACCGCACGGTGATGCTCTTCGCCGATGCCATCTCCGTACCCTCCCACGGCGGCACGGCACCGCACATCTCATTTTCCAGGGCTACCGCGAAAGCAGGCTCACCAGTTCGACCGGATGGCGCGTTGGACCGTCCAGCTCGTAGGGCGCGGCGAGGGTTCCCGGCGCACCGGAGGGTCGCCCCGCGGGTGAACGGTGAAATCGCAGGATGCCCGCGGTCCCGATCGGTACCTCGGTCGCCGTGTCGCCGTCGACAGGGGTACCGATGTGGGCTTGCGCGGTGACGGTCCCGGTCGGCACGACCGACACCGACGGGTCGGGTGTGTCGCTGCGATTCTGTGCCTGCGCCGCCACTCGCCCGCTCAGCAGTTCCAGTATCGCGGCGACGGCGATCGGATCGGCGGCGCCGTCGTAGATCCACCGTCGACCGAGCACCCCGTGCTCGGCGGTTCCCAAGAGCGCGCTCTCGGCATCGGCCAGTGCGGCGCCGCGATAGGTCAGTGGCACGTTGTACACCACCGGACGGGCGGCGGAATCGTCGACGACCAGCACGAATTCGATGCCGACCGCCCCCGCGGGATCGTCGATCCGAAACCCACCGACCTTGCGCAGGCGCGGCACCCGGCCCCGGTACCACGGTCGCCGGGGCAACATCGTCTCGATCAACGCGAGCTTGCTGGGAACCAGCGTGGTGCGGTGGATGACAGCCATGCCGCAGGCTACCCGTGTGCCGTCATCGCTCGCAGGTCCGGCAGGGCGCCGATGCGCTGGGTCACCGGCCGGCCCGGCGCATCGGTTTGGGGTGAGCCGGTGGCACGCAGCAGTGCCCGGACCTGATCCGGGGTCGCCCGGCCCGGACCGATGGCGCGCATGCCCTGGTACGCGGCGACGGCGCCCACGACGATCGGGGACGCGCTCGAAGTGCCGCTGAATTCGTCGGTATACCAGAAGTCTTCGTCGGCGCCGCCCTGGAGGTCGCCGTAGCCGGTGGTGGTGACCTCGCGGCCCCAGCCCTGGGCATCGAGGCGGACGCCGTAGTTGGAGAACGGGAGCCGGGAACGCGCGGGGCCGTGGTCGCGGCCGTGCAGCCCGGGCGGCGGCGCGCCCGCGCCGACCAGAACGGCGCCGGAATCGGCGTCGCCACCGCGGAACGGGTTGTGCCAGCCGGTGGGGAAGTCGCCGGGGCGCGCGTCGTAGACGGGGTCGTCGAGGTTCTCGTTGCCGTTGCCCGCGGCCTCCACCACGACGATGCCGCGCCCGACGGCGTAGCGGATGGCGGCGAAGTCGTCGGGCCACCATTCGACGGCGATGTAGCCGCGCTGGTCGGGCTGGCCGCGATAGTCGAATCGAGGTCCGGGACGATGCAATTCGATGAGCAGGACGTCACCGGGGTCGAGCGCGTCGGCCGCGGACCGGATCGCGGCGGCCGAGCCGACCCCGAAGATCGAGATCGCCCGGATGTGCGCCTCGGGCGCGATGCCGGTGACACCGTAGGCATTGAGATCGCCGCTGATCTCCCCGGCGACGGCGGTGCCGTGATTGCGCCACCCGAGTTCGGCCGAGGACGTGCCGCCGATGACTCCGCCCTGGTTCTGCCGCAGGTCCTCGTGGGTGAATCGCCAGGCGCCCTCCACATCGATCACCCGCACGCCGGTCCCGAGCCCACCCGGCCGGGTGTGCGCCCAGGCCGCGTCGATCCCGGCCGGCGCGGCGTCGAGATAGCCCTGTCTGGTCCGGAAGTCGGGAGTGACCGCGGGCGCGTCCGGCGCGACGGTGTTGTGCGCCAGCGGTGCGAGTGGCGGCTCGGCGGCCGGTTTCACGTAGGCCGCGGCGACGGTGTCGTCTCGCCGCAGTCGATCCGCGAGCGCGGCCAGGTCGCCGACCTGCCCGCGCACCGTGTAGTAGCGCAGGTACTCCCCCGCCACCGATGCTTGCGAGGTATCGGCCAAACGCGCGGCCAGCCGATTATCCGGTCCGAAGATCGGCACCAGGTGGGTGTCGGCGGGCAGCAGTTCGTCGACCCGGGCCCGCACGGACCGGCTCTCCCGCAGCGCGATCGGCGTGATCTCGGTACCGGTGGCCGTGGTGAGAACGACCAGTTCGACAGGGGCCACCGCGGGGCCGGGCACCCCTGGTCGGCGCTGCCTGCTGGGTCGAGCGGTGGAAGCCATGGCTACCAGTGAACAGCCCGCGCCGCCGGGCCGCTACCATTGCGCCGCAACCCGATTCGCGACACGCCGCGCCGGTGCGCCGCAACGCGCCGAGCCCGCGCGAGTCGCATCGAAAACCGCTGTTCCGCACCGCCCCCGCGTACGGCCCGATTCCGCCCGCGTTTGCCGGTCGGCGCGGTCGGGTACTGTCCCGATCGTCAGCGAATCCCGGTGCGGTGCTGAGTGTTTCGCTTAGAATGGGTGCAGGGTGAGATCCTCGGGCACCCCGGTACCGATTCTCGGGTACCAGCGTAACCCTGCAGCCGTCGCGCGGGGTACGAGCGTGAGCCATGCCATCGGATATGTAGTCATGCAGGGGGTCAACCATGTCCACAGCTGTCGATTTCGCCGCCCGTCTCATCGATCCGGCCGCCATCGCCGCGGCCGGGCACTCGGCGGTTCTCGCCTATGTCTCTCCCAGCAGGCCCGGCGCGAACTTCGGTGCCAAACCGATCACCGTCGACTATGCCCGCGCGCTGGAGTCCGCCGGCCTGGACATCGTGTCGATCTGGCAGTTCGGCAAACCCGGCGATTCCACCCCGTCGGATTGGACCACCGGGTTCGACGGCGGCAGGCGCATGGCCGAACAGGCACTGGCCACCCATCTGAGTCTCGGCGCACCGCGCCGGGCACCGATCTTCTTCGCCGTCGACGAGGACCTCTCCCTGTCCCAGTGGAACAGCACCGCAGTCGAGTTCTTCCGCGGCGTGAACGCCGTCCTCGGCACCGAATGGACCGGCATCTACGGGCATTCCCGGGTGTGCGCCTGGGCGATCGAGGATGGTGTGGTCGGTGGTCGCGGCGGATTCAGCTGGGTCTGGCAGACCCGCGCCTGGTCGGGCACCGAGCGCGAACCACGCGCCGTGCTCTACCAGCGGGTGATCGACACACCGAGCAACCCGGGGCCCGTCATCGACGGCACGCACGTCGATGTGAACGACATCCTGGCCCCCGACTTCGGTCAGTGGAGCATCGACCGCTCCGTGGTGATTCCCGCGTTCACCGAACTCGACCGGCTCGGTCCCTCGCACTCCTCCCGCGACGGCGCCCGGGTCACCAACTTCATCCTGCACACCCAGGAGGGCAACGGCACCGCGGAATCGTTGGCGGCCTACCTGAACAATCCGGCCAACGGCGTCTCCTACCACTACACGCTGCGCGACGCGGTGCTGGTGCGGGTCGTGTCCGAAGAACTCGCCTCCTGGTCGGTGCTGTCGGCCAACCCGTTCACCGTCAATCTGTGCTTCGCGGGCAGCCGGGTCGCCTGGTCACGCCAGGACTGGCTGTCCATCGACGAGGATCTGCGCATCGCCGCCTATGTCGCGGTCCGCAGCGCACATCGACACGGGTACCCGACCGAGGTCATCGCCCCCGACTATCACGTCGCCGACGGCATCACCGACCACAACTACGTGACCAGGGCGCTCGGCATCGGCAGTCACACCGATGTCGGCCCGAACTTTCCGTGGGACGTCTTCGCCGCGCACGTCGCCGAATTCGCCGGCACCGCGCCGAACGCCATCGACGCACGCGCCGCGGCGTCGCCGTGGCTGGGCGCGCGCCGCACCATCGGCGAGATCGCCACCCCGGATGGAGTGGGCCGCTTCGCCGAGTTCGAGCACGGCTATGTCTACTGGCACCCGGCCACCGACGCCCACGCCATCCCCACCGCGATCATGACCAAGTACGCCGAGCTCGGCTGGGAGGCAGGTCCCCTGGGCTACCCGATCGCCGAGCACGCCGAGTTGCCCGACCCGCGCGGCACGGGCCCCGGCCTCGCCCAGGCCTTCCAGGGCGGCACCGTCTATCGGCGGGCCGGTCAGCCCGCCTATCGCGTGCACGGCGCGATCGGCGCGCGCTGGTCGGCGTCCGGATTCGAGAACGGTCAGCTGGGCTGGCCGGCCTCCGACGAGATCACCCACGACGACGGCAGGTACCAGGAGTTCGAGTTCGGCCGCATCTACTGGGTTCCCGACCAGATCGTCGCGCTGCGCAACTCCGGCGACCCCGACACGCCGCTCGCCCGCCCGGCCTAGGGTCAGGACAGCAGGATCGCGAGGGTGGTGGCGCCCGCACCGAGGACCAGCGCCGCCACCACCAGGATCGCAATCAGCCGGACCTTCGGTGAGGGACCCGTGTAGGTGTCCTCGTCCTCGTGCAGCATCGCGGCGAGGTCGACGGCGGCGAACTCGCGTGTGGACTCCAGTGGTCCGGGCTGGTCGGTCATGGCGCTGACGCTAGTCCAGTGCGCCGCGCGCCGCGCCGGTTAGCGCGTTCGCCTCGGCGGGTGATCGGGTCGCGGCCAGCAGTTCGTCGAGTTGGCGTTCGGCGCGTTCGGCACGGGCGAGGGTCTGGGTGCGGGCATCGTCGAGCGCGGCGAGCCGTTCGGAGGTCTCGGCCCTGACCCGTTCCAGCGCGGCGGCCGATTCGGTGCGCCAGGTTTCGGCGTCGGTGATGGCGGTGCGGCGCAGGTCGGCGAGTTCGGCGCGCGTGCGATCGAGTTCGGTCCGGGTCGCCTCCAGTTCGCTTCGGGCCCTGCGCCATTCCTCGCGCGCTTCGCTGGCGGCTTCCACTCGTTCGGCGGCCGCGGCCTCGGCCCGTTCGGTCGCCCGGTCGGCGTCGGCGGCCCGCTGCACCGCCAGGTCACGTTCGGCCTGTGCCGCGTTGACCCTGGCTTCGGCCTCGCGACGGACCTGGGCGATCTCGGTGTCGGCGCGCTGTTCGGCGCGCGCGGTCTGGTCGGCGGCTTCCTGCCGGATCCGTTCGATCTCCTCGGCAGCGTCTCGTTGCGCGGCACGGACTTCGGCCTCGGCCGCGCTGCGCGCCGCGAACACCTCGTCGGCGGCCTGTTTCGTCAGGCGCTCGACCTCGGCCAAGGCCTCGTCGCGCGCCGCGCGCGCGGCAGCGATCAGCTGCTCGGCGTCCTCGGCAGCGCCTGCGGCGTCCTCGGCCGCCGATTCGGCGTTGGCCCGGGCTTCCTCCGCCTCCCGGCGGGCTTGTTCGGCGGCGACCGCCTTCATGTCGGCTTCCGCGATCCGTCGGGCGGCATCGGCCTGCACGGCCTGGACCTGGGCCTCGGCCACCGAGGGGTCGCCCAGCGTCGACAATTCCGCGACGGCGGCGTTCAGCGTCGTGCCCAATTGCTCGGCCAGTCCCCGGAACTGGCCGAGCAGCTCATCCGCACGCAGCCTCGCCACGGTCACCGGACCTTGAGTCGTCACAGTGACGTTTTCGACCCCACCCTCCGACTCCTGCTGTAGGCGTTGCCTTTCCCGCCATGCCCGCCATCGGGTGTGGTCCGGGTGGTCGCAGTATTCGGAGGGACGACCCGGACCGCCGCCGCGGGTGATGGGGCGGGCACAGCCGGGATAGTTGCAGACGCTCGACACAGGAGAATCGTAACGTTGGTTTCGTCAATTCTTTACGAATTAGACGAAACGAAAACCGTGTCGCCACTTCGGGGCTCAAATCCGCTTACCGCACATCTGACCCCCGATAAGTGAACATTATCGGGGGTCAGTGCCGCAACTCCCGGCTGAACACCTCGGAGTATTTCCGTTTCCGTTTGATCGCAGCCAACGTAACGTAACTGCGACAGAACCTCTCGAAAACTAGGGGCGGTGGTACATCCGTACCGTTCGTGCTGCCTGGCCGGAATTGTTGGCCGTAGCCGTGCCCGTGCTGATGGGGCTCGTCGCCGGAGCCGGTGGGTCCGCTCCCCTAGGGAGTCGCTCACCCGGGCCGGGTTGCGGTTGGGTATCGGCCGGAGGCGCCAGATGTTGCCCACCCCGGAAAGGCACTGGCTCGATCAGTTCGTCGCGAAGCCTCACGGACATGATGCGAATCGGCACGTGCTGGCGAACAATGCTGTCGAGCGGGAACTTTCATCACCGCACCGGTCTCCGACATCGGACTCGGCCCGCCGAAGGCGCCCGCTGTCCCCCGATTAGCTGGCTGATCGCCACGGCGATCGACACCGGCGTGCCGGGAATCCTTCCAGCGGCACCATGCCCGGACCCGAACCGATATCTTGACCGACATGAGCACGCCAGAATCCGCGTTGCCGGTCACGCGGCCCGGTCGCCGCCTGACCTATCCGATGTTCGCGCTGATCGTGATCGTCTACCTGGCGATCATCCAGCTCGGCGGTCTGCTGATGGCGGCCCTCACCGACTCCGACGACTTCCTGTCCACGCGCGCGGTGTTCTTCGGCATGATCATCCCGCTGGGTGTGGCCTTGGCCTTCACCTACGGCGTGATCACCTACCTGGGCTGGTTGCGGCCGGTCCTGCACGACGACCGGCCCACCCGGTCCTGGGTCCGGATCGTGCCGATCGTTTTCGTCGTCGCGATCGTCTTCGGTATCAACTACAGCGCGTTGGCCGACAAGGGCCTGCTCTATGTGCTGGTGCTGTTGATCGCCACCCAGTTCGTGGGCTGGGGTGAGGAGGGCATGTTCCGCGGCATCGGTGTGCTGGTGTTGCGGGATCATGGGCTGACCGAGGGCCGGGTCGCGTTGTGGTCGAGCATCGTGTTCGGCGCTGTGCACTTGACCAACGGAATAACGCACGGCGTCAGCGCGCTGCCGCAGGCCGTCGTCGTCAGCCTGGCCGGCTACTTCTTCTACCTGACCCGCCGGGTCAGCCGCGGCAACACGGTCAACTCCGTCCTGCATGGGCTGTTCGACTTCACCCTGCTCACCGGCACCGTCATCCTGGCCGATCAGGCCATCTACCCGGGCACCCTGCTGCCGATCCTGGTCTACCCGGTGCTGGCGATCGTGCTGCTCGTCAAGCGGCACAGCATCGAGCCCGCGACCGCTCCCGCTGCCTGACCCTCTCGCCGCAGACCGAGCGACCGCTGTGTCCCGGTGGACCGCCGGTGGCTCGGCATGGACACGCGCACCATCGTGCCCGCGCCGAGCGTGTTCGCCCTGGCCTTTGTGCAAGGGGTACTGCTGCCGCAGGTCAATGCGGCGATCCCGGAGAAGGACGTCACCGTCACGGGTGATGTGATCGCGTTGCACCGCGGCGTGGGGCATTCCGCAAGACCGGCACCGGCCGGGCCGGACGCGCCCGCAACCACCGTGTCCTCGAAGCGATTTTCGACCTGGCCGACGCGCTGGCCGCGGAGCGCGGCGCCGAGACGCCGCGGGTCGAGTTCGCCCGCTCGGAGGTCACCCGTCTGCGCGCTGGTCGCCCGGCCACCGAGGCGCAGTTCCCGGTCGAGGTGTGACCGGGCGGGACGAGTCGCTCTGTCGCGCATCGCCTCCCGGCCCCCGCATCCGTCGCCTGGATTGCGGGGGCCGGATCCGTGGGGCATGTTTGCGGGGAATCGCGCCGGGGGATCCGAACGGCAACCGGCCGAAGCCAATCGACCAGGAGCGTCTTATGCCCGGAGCAGTCCCCCGCACCACCCTCACTCACGTCACCCTGGGACTGGGCTGGGATCCTGCGCGCTCGGGCAAGTTCCGGCGGCGCGCCAAGGACATCGACCTGAACGCGGCCGCGTTGGCGTTCAGCGGAACCGACTTCGTCGACATCGCCTATCACGAACAGCTGACCTCGAGCGACGGCGCCATCCGGCACCTCGGCGACAGTGTCGACGGCGTCGGTGACGGTGACGACGAACTCATCGTCACCGACCTGACCCGGCTGAACCCCGCCGTCACCACCGTCGTCTTCCTCATCACCTGCTATACCGGTCAGCCCTTCGACCGGATCGAGAACGGCTTCTGCCGACTCCTCGACAGCGTCACCGGCACCGAGATCGCCCGCATCGACCTGGCCTCCGCGCACTCCCACACCGGCCTCGTCCTGGGCGTCCTCCGCCGGACCGACCACGAATGGACCTTCACCTACATCGCCGAACCGCTCACCGCCCAGCACGTCGCCGACGCGGTCCCCCACCTCACGGCCTACCTGCGCTGAACCGCGCGGCAGCCCTCGCGAGAAAACCTGTTGGCGGACCATGGCGGCCGCTGCTACCTTTCCGGAGACCGTGTGAGACAACGAGGAGGTGGTACCTGTGAACGCAGTATCGATACGGGTGCTCCCCTTCGGGGTCACGGTCGGGCGATAGGTCGTCCGGGAGCGCCGCACGAGCACTCCCGAAAGGCACGACCATGCACGTCACCTCCGCACGCCGCCTCGACGACGGCGTCCTCGAACGACACTTCACCCTCGACGAGATCCCCGGCATCCTGTGGACACCCGCATCCGTATCCGCACCGGCACCGTTGATCCTGGTCGGCCACCCGGGCGGACTGCCCGCGATGTACCCCCGATTGGCGGCCCGCGCCCAGCACGCCGCGGCGGCGGGCTTCGCCTCGGCCACCATCGAACTCCCCGGCGGCGGTGAACGTCCCCGCTGCGCTGTCACCGAGCAAGCACGCGTCGACCTGCACAGGGCACTGGATGCCGGTGAGCCGGTCGATGACGACATCGTCGACCGGCTCGTCCTCCCGCTGGTCGACAAGGCGGTCCCGGAATGGCGGACAGCCCTGGACGCTCTCCTCGCGCTGCCCGAACTCGGCGGCCCGGTCGGCTATTCGGGCGGGGTGATCTCCCTCGGCATCCGGCTGGCGCTCGTCGAGCCCCGCATCGCCGCCGCGCTGCTGTTCGCCGGTAGTTTCGTGCCCCGCACCATGTTCGAGGAAGCCCGACAGCTCACCATTCCGCTGCAGGTCCTGCTGCAATGGGACGACGAGGGCAACGACCGGCAGCAGGCCCTCGACCTGTTCGACGCGTTCGGGTCCGAACAGAAGACGCTGCACGCGAACATGGGTGGGCACACCGGAGTACCGCGATTCGAGGCAGACGCCGGGAACCATTTCTTCGCCCGTCACCTGACGTGAGCTGGTCGTAGTCCGACCGGGCTCGTCAGCCGTTCAGGGCCGAGAGGTGGTGATCCCACGCCGCGGAACGACAGCGGGCGACGACGAACGCGGTGCCGTAAGTCATGGCCCAGGCGACGAGCCCGGCGGTCACCAGGATCACCACCGCGGCACCGATACCGTTCACCACGGCCGCGTCGGTGGTCCTGGGTTCGCGGACCGGGACACCGGCGTCGTTCAGCCATACCGGAATCACCTGGCCCTCGGTGGTTTTGCGGGAGACGGTCACCGTCGCGACGACCGGCCCGGAGGTGCCGGGCCAGCTCACCCGTGCCTGATAGAGGTGGCCCGAGGTCCGTTCTGGACGGTCCAGTACCAGCCCCTGCACGACGTCGACGCCGGCACGTTCGGCCTGGATGTCGGCGGCGTCATCGGAATAGGTGATGGTCCCGACCGCGCCGGCTACCGGCACAGCCACCAGCAGCAGCGCGACCGCGCACACTCGGGCCACCGCCAGCAGCCGGTCGGGCCAGCGCATGAGCGGGTTGGTGTTCCACGGCCGGCATCGCCACAGCCGCGCCGTGCGCGTCGCCACGGCGTCGATATGAAACGTGGTCGCGGTCATGGTGATCACTCTCCTCGGTGCACCGGCTGGGGGCGTTTCGTCAGGCGGGGCGGAACGCATGGTCAGCCCCCGATGTCGCGGCGGCGGAATCCGGCGACGCCGATCGTCGCGATCACCGCGGCGGCGGCCAGGGTGGCGGCCAGGGCACGCGGATCGACCGCGTCGAGCGGCACCAACGGGCTGTGGCGCAACGGCGACGCCGCACCGAACCAGTCGGGCAGGTCGAACGCGTCGGCGAAGATCGTCGCCACCACGACGTAGCCGAAGTAGACCCAGGCCACCGTCGTGGCCACCCCCGGCCACCAACCGACGGCGGCGGCCCCGACCGCCACCATCACCCAGACGGCGGGCACGTACGCGGCGGCGGCGAGCGCCATCCGCGGCGCTTGGGCCAGATCGTGCACGGTCACCCCGTAAGCCAGGCCTTCGCCGAACCCTCCGGCGATCAGCACCAGCGCGCTGCCGGTCATCGCCACCACCAGATAGCCGAGCAGCCATCGCGCCCGGCCGACGGGTTGGGCCAGGATCACCGAAGTCCGGCCCGCCGATTCCTCGGCCCTGGCCCGCAGTACCGCGGCGGTCCCGTAGGCCGCGGTCGGCAGCGCCAGGATCGACAGGGTCAGTGCCAGATAGGAATTCACCGCGTCCTGCGCGTTCCCGGCCAGGTACGCCGCGATCTCGGGATTGTCGCGAAGGTATTGCTCGATGCTGTCGGCGAAGGAGCCGTAGGCGACGCCGAGCACGAAAACCCCGACGCACCAAGCCAGCACGGAGGCTCGTTGCAGCCGCCAGATGAGTCCGAGGGGTGAGGCGAGCAGCCGCGACGCCGTGGCCCGTCCGGCGCGGTACCGCAGCAGGCCTGCCCCGAAGTCTCGGTGTTCGGCGAGCACGAACGCCACCGCGATCAGCGACGCCGCCGCTGCCACGTACAGCACGATCGGCCACCACCGATCGTCGACATAGGGAAAGGTCCGCTGCCCCCACCCGATGGGCGACAGCCACGACACGTACTCGGGTCCGACATCGCCGACAGCGCGCAGGATGTAAGCCAGCGCGACGAGCGCGGTGACCGAACCGTAGACCGTGCGCGGATTCTCGAACACCTGCGCGGCGACCGCCGTCATGGCGGCGAAGGTGAACCCGACGCCGCCGATCGCGACGCCGAGCAGGATCGACCCCCCGACCGGAAGGCCGGTGACCGCCGCCGCGCCGCCGGCGACGACCGCGACGACGACATCGGCGATCAGCGCTGTGCCCAGCGCGGCGGCCAGCGGCGCGCGCCGTCCGACGCGGGCGGACCTGATCAGCTCCGCGCGCCCGGATTCCTCGTCGGACCGGGTATTGCGGCCGATCAGGAACATGTTCATCAGCGCGGCGACGATCGCGAGATAGGCGAAGATCTCGAAGACGATCTCGCCGCCGATCGTATCGAGCAGCCTGGTGGGTCCGCCCATCGCGACCGCTGCGGCATTGGCACTCATGGTGGCACGCAGCTGGGCCAGCTTCGCGGGCGAGTCGTAGAAACCCTGGCTGCTGACCGACTGCACCGCCATCAGGGTGCCGATGCCGAGCAGCCACCACGGCACGGTCCAGCGTTCGCGGCGGATCGCGAAGCGCACCAGCGTCGCGGCACCCGCTACGCCGGTGTCGGTCGGAGTGTCGGTCCCGGTGGTCATGATCCCACCGCCACCGACACCGGCCCGCTCGCATAGTGACGCAGGAAGATGTCTTCCAAGGTCGGTCTGGTACTGGTCATCTCGACCACACCCAGGCCCGACATCGCACGCAGTACCTCGTCGAAGCGGTCGGTCTCGATGTCGAACCTGGCCCGACGACCTTCGATGGTCAGATTGTGTACGCCGGGTACCGCGGCGAGCCCGTCGGCCGGGCGCGCGGTTTCGACACTGATCGTGGTTGCGCGCAACTGTCGCAGTTCGGCGAGCGTGCCGCTGTCCACCGCGCGGCCGTGCCGGATGATGCTCACCCGGTCACACAGGGCCTCCACTTCGGCGAGGATATGGCTCGACAACAGCACGGTGCGGCCGTCGTCGACGAGCTCACGCACACACCGCTGGAATTCGACCTCCTTGAGCGGATCGAGGCCGACGGTCGGCTCGTCGAACAGGAACAGTTCGGCGTCGGAGGCCAGCGCGGCGACCAGCGCCACCTTTTGCCGGTTGCCCTTGGAGTAGGCGCGACCCTTCACCGTCGGGTCGAGATCGAACCGCTCCAGCAGCTCGGCGCGGCGACGCCGGTCGATGCCGCCGCGCAGCGTGCCGAGCAGATCGATCGTCTCGCCCCCGGTCAGGCCAGGCCAGAGGGTGACCTCGCCCGGAACATAGGCCAGCCTGGCGTGCACCGCGACCGCATCCGACCACGGGTCCGCGCCCAGCAGGCGCACCGTGCCCGCGTCGGCGCGCAACAGCCCGAGCAGGACGCGGATCGCCGTGGTCTTGCCCGCGCCGTTGGGGCCGAGGAAGCCATGGACTTCGCCCGTCCGCACGGTCAGGTCCAGCTGGTCCAGCGCGATGGTGCGGCCGAAACGTTTCGTCAGGCCCGCGACGACGATGGCGGAGACGTTATCACTGGTCATAGCTCAATCGTCGATCGTGGCGGATGTGGAATGCAGAGCCGAAAGTCCCGGCGCGACCAGCGATGGTCACCTGCGCGGCTGCGGTGTCTTTGGTCCCCGAGGTGCGGGTATCTCGGCTCTGCTCCACCCGCCACGGCTCGAGCGACGCTGAGACCATGACTTCGAACCCTTCCCACCGCATCGCCGTTCTGTACGCCACCGCGCAGGGCTCGACCCGCGACATCGCCGAGTTCATCGCCGACGACCTGCTCGCCCGTGGCGCCCACACCGAACTCCACGACATCGCACACGCACCCGAGCTGACCGGTTTCGACACCGTCGTCCTCGGCAGCGCGATCCACGACATGGATCTGCTGCCCGAAGCCTCGGCGTATATCCGCCACAACCTGAACACACTGACGGACAAGGATGTCTGGCTGTTCAGTGTGGGCTTGGGCCCCGCGCTGCGCGGGCCGATCGGTCGCAGGATCGGGCGCCGGATCCCCCGCAAGATCGCCGACATCGTCCACGCCGTGCGCCCCCGCAACTACACCGCCTTCGCCGGGAAGTACGAACGTGCCGGCGTCTCGTGGCAGGCCCGCGCCATGTACCGGCTCCTCGGGGGCGCCCGCTATGGCGATCTGCGCGACTGGCAGGCCGTGCGCGCCTGGTCGAGCAGGATCGCGCGCGTGCTCGACCTGCCACGGGCGCCCGCCAGCACCATCCATCCCTGACCGACGGGTTCCCACGCCGGAAGGACATCATGAACTGGCCGCTCACCCTGGTGCTCGGCGCGGAGATCGTCGTGCTGGCCGCTGTCGTCGCGGCCTATGTCGCGGCGCGCAGGAACGATCGGTAGCTGCTGCGCTTCCCGCGCCGCAGACGATTTCCGTCGCCACCACCTTCACCATCGACGTGCGCCTCGAGGTCGCGCGCCTGCGGCCGAAAGGCAAGTCCCGAGCGCGAATTCGCTCCGTTCGTGGCGGCGCTCCACTCGAATCCCGCACAACCTCGGTCACCTGAAGAACGGCTTTCAGGCCCTCGACCGACGCGGATTCGGCGACGACACTCGGAGATCCAGGACAGCCGGAGGACATCATGTCGACATCGCACGAACGCCGATCGGATCGAGCGGTGCGGGCTTCGCTGATCGGCACCTCCGGGTTCGTCGCGCTGTGGGCCTTCGCCGGCGCGGCCGGCCTCGCCGGCGGCGGCGCCGATCTGGGCGCCGACGTGACGAGCCGGCTGCCGTTCGACAGTCCGCTGTTGGCAGGTTGCCTGCTCGCTCTCGTCGTCGGTCTGCCGATGGCGGCCACGGCGGCCGCGACCCTGCGGACGGACCGGTATGCCGCCGACCTCGCGTTCGCCGCCGGTGTGCTCTTGGTCGGCTGGGTCACGATCCAGCCGTTGATCATCGGACGGTTCCTTTGGCTACAGCCGATTTTCGGCGTCCTCGGGATCTCTGTCTGCGTGCTGGCACTCCGTTTCCGGCACCGTCCGGTCTGAGAATTCCCCGAATAAGGGAAAGCGAAGGAATTCAGATCTCCAGGAAGCTGTCGACCGGACGCCGGGGCGTCCGTGGCGGTGGTTCGCACCTGGCGGCACCGATCCGGATCAGGACCTGGGGGTGCCGGTGGGCCACGAGGTCGGCGACGGCGGCGCGGGCCGCCGGGATCTCGACGACGTGGGAGACGGTGCAGGTGGACAGGCCGTGGACCGTACACTCGAGCAGCACCGCCGAGAGCGCGCTACCGCCGTCGAGCAGGTCGGCCGCCGCATCACCGTCGGTGGACAGCACCGCGACCATCGCTTCGTCGTCTGCCTCGCCCGCGCCTTCGGCACTGCCCGAAGGGAACTCACGACCGACCGGAACGCGAGGGCGATCGGAGATCGACGGCAGAGTGGTCGCGGGCACACCAGTACCGTCCGTGTCCGGACCCGCGGTCCACCAGGTGAGTTCGGCCTGGTACTTCGGATCGTAGTGGCGCAGGCGTGCGGCTACCGCCGAGATATGTTGCAGTGCAACGGATTCAGTCGGATCAAGGAAGCTCACCGTGGTGCCGGTGCGAGCGCAGAGGAACTCCAGGATCTCGCGCGTCACCGGCCAGTCCGGGGGCGGATCCATCGGCATCCGGTCGCTGTAGCGCACGTCGATCGCCTCGCCGAGCAACCGTTGCGACTCGGTGGGCTCGCTCTGCCGCCTCGGCCGCAGCGAGGCGACATGCGCGCGCACGGACGGCTCGGGGAACCGGTCCACGGCGGTCTCCCAGCCCGCGGCGGACCAGGCGGTCTCGGCGTGGTGCAGCATCACCCCGCAGCCGAGCACTCCTTCCCGGTTGAACATGTCGGTGGCGGGCAGGAGCCGCTGCGGGTCCATCGACAGTGCCGCGGTGGCGCCGTCCCAGCGCCACCGCCACGGCTGCGCGTTGTGCAGCGAGGGTGCCCGCGAAGCACGCCCGAGAACCGCACGGACGGTGCCGAGATCGGGACCGACCGCCCCGCTCATGGAAGTCCCTCGTTCTCGGTGATCAGCAGTTCCTCGAGGGTCCGACGCGGCGTCGGCGGCGGGGCGTCGGCGCTCGTCGGCGCCCAGCCGACCCGCACGATCGCCTGCGGATAGGCGGAATCGTGCAGCAGCCGCTCCCGCAGCCGCGCGCGTTCGTGCGCGATCTCGAGTGGTTCGGTGAGCAGGCAGGTCGCGAGGCCGATCCCGGTCGCGGTCAGCAGCACGCTGCTGATCGCCTCGCCGGCGCGGAGTCGCGAAGCGCGATCGTCGGCCGAGGTGCCGACCACCAGGAGTTCGGCATGGTCGGGGCGACTCGCCGGGTCGAGGAATTCCGGCGCCGCGAACTCCCGGGGCGGGAAGTCGTCGTCCGGTCGCGGCGCAGGCGTGTTGCGTGCGGGCACGCCGTCGGCGCTGCCATGCCTGCCCGACCACATCGCGAGCTCGAACCGGTAGGTTTCGTCGTCGGCGTGTACCCGGCTCGCGGTCCGGGCCGCGGCCTTGACCCGTTCCCGGTCGTCGATCCGGCGCACCACCGCGCCGAGCACGGCGGCGCGCTCGGTGAGCAGGCCGAGATAGCCCGGTGGTACGGGCCAGGAGGTGTAGTGGCGACGGTCGGTACGTCGCTGGGTGATGGCAGCGCTGAGCGAGACATCGAGCGCGGTGGGCCGATGCGGTACCAGGGTCAGCGCGGCCAGGTGGTCCGGTTCGGCCGGGTCGGGGATGCGGTGGATCACCGGCGCCCAGCCCATCGCCGTCAACGCCACCGTGAGGTGATGCAGCGCCGCTCCACAGCTGAGCACGATGTCGCGATGATCGGGGTCGGTGGCGGGTAGCGCGCGTCGCGTGTCGAGGTAGAGGTGGATGCTGCGGTCGGCGATGCGCCAGCGCCACGGCTGCACGTTGTGCACGGACGGCGCGCGGCCGGCGAGGGTGAGTGCCGCCTTGACGGTGGTGTCGTCGGGCAGTCCGTGTCTCATGATGTCCGTCCTTCGTCGCAGTGGGTTGTGTTCACCGTCCCAGCAGCCCGGCGGCCGGGATAAGGGCCCGACGTCCCCATTCGGAAGGACTTCGGGTATCCGTCGGCGTACCCCCGCGCCCTTCCCACGCCGGTCCGCGCTCGGCAGGATGAAGTTCGTGGACAGTGAACGGCTTCTCCCGGCTCCGCCCGTGTGGAGGGCATGGTGGTGATGCGCCTGGCGAACCTCCCGGTCGCGGCGGGCCGCACCGCGAACGGCTTCGGCGCGGTGCTGTTCGACATGGACGGCGTCGTCACCGACACCGCGGCCGTCCATGCCATCGCGTGGAAACAGCTCTTCGACGAGGTCCTGCCCCGGCTGGCAGACCCCACCGTGACCCCATTCGACAGCGACGAGGACTACCGGCGTTTCGTCGACGGCCGTGACCGCGCCGATGGCGTCCGGACCTTCCTGGCCGCCCGGGGCATCACCCTCGACGAGGGTTGTCCCGACGACACACCGGATCGGCTGACTGTGGCGGGGATCAGCGCTCGCAAACAACAGCTGTTCACCGCCGAGCTCGCCGCATCCGGAGTGCGCGTATTCCCCGACGCCGCCGCGCTGCTGCGCCGACTGCGCGCCGCCCGGGTGCCGACCGCACTGGTGACCGCCAGCGCCAACAGCGCCGCGGTGCTGACCGCGGCCGGGCTGACCGAGGCGTTCACGGCCCGTGTCGACGGAAACGACGCCCGCCGCTACGGATTGCCGGGCAAACCCGATCCGGCGATGTTCCTCGAGGCAGCCCGCAGGCTGCGAATCGAGCCGATCGATGCCGTCGTCCTCGAAGACGCCACGTCGGGGGTGCAGGCGGCCGTCGAGGGCAGGTTCGGACTCGTCGTCGGTGTCGATCGCACCGGTTCCGGCGCCCGCCTCGCGGCCGTGGGCGCCGACAACATCGTCACCGACCTGTCGGACCTGGCGCTGACATCCGCCGAGGAGGACCCGATCCCCGCGGCGGCTCGGTGGTGCGGTGGCGCTGTCACCGCGAGTTCGGGTGGCTGGAATCTGATCTACGACGATGTCGATCCGGCCCAGGAGGGCACCCGGGAAGCACTGTGCGCCACCGGCAACGGGTACTGGGCCAGCCGCGCCGCCGCCCCGGGCACCGTGCCCGACGGCATCCACTACCCCGGCACCTACCTGGCCGGCATCTACGACCGGTGCGTCTCGTCCGTCGGCGAGCGCGTCGTCGAGACCGAACACCTGGTGAACGCCCCCGACTGGACGTCGGTCGTGGTCCGGCACACCGACGGGACGGTCCTCCGGCCCGGCGCCCCCGAGATGGTCGGCCATCACCAGGATCTGAATCTACGCGCGGGCGTGCTTACCTGCCTCGACCGATACGAGGACGCCGCGGGCAGGCAGACGACGGTGACGACCCGGCGGTTCCATTCGATGGCCGATCCTCATGTCGCCGTTCTGGAAATGTCCGTGCTCGCCCACAACTGGGACGGCGAGATCATCGTCGAGTCCGTGATCGAGGGCCGGGTGCGCAACCGCAATGTCGCCGCGGACCGGGCACTGACCGCCGAGCACCTCGATCCGGGCACCCACCACCGGGTCGACGACGACACCGTGCTGTACGAGACCACCACCCGCCAGTCCGGGCTCACGATCGCCACCGCGGTGCGTACGCGCGTCGACGGCGCGCTTGCCGACCGCGCGTTCCTCGACGAACGCTCGCGGCCGGGTGTGGTCGCCACGATCCGGATCGGTCGTCGAACCCCGGTCCACATCGAGAAGGTCGCCGTGGTCAGCACCTCGCGCGACCGCGGCATCTCCACCGCCGCGCTCGCCGCCGCCGATCGCATCGGGATACTCGCCGATGCCGCCGGCCTGCGCGACGCCCATGTCGCGGCGTGGGCGCGGTTGTGGGATCGGTTCGCGATCCGGCTGGGCGATCGCCACGAGCACAACCTGGCGCTGAACCTGCACGTATTCCATGTCCTGCAGGCGGTGCACGTGACCGGCACCGACCTCGACATCGGTGTACCAGCGCGTGGCCTGCACGGTGAGGGCTACCGCGGGCACGTCTTCTGGGACGAGTTGTTCGTCTACCCGATGCTCACGCTGCGACAGCCCGAGCTGACCAGGGCGCTGCTGCACTACCGCTACGAGCGCCTGCCCCGGGCCAGGGCCGCTGCCCGCGCGGCCGGGCTCGACGGCGCGCTGTTCCCCTGGCAGAGCGGCAGCGACGGCCGGGAGGAGGCTCCGGCGGAGCTGTTCAATGTGCGAAACGGTCAGTGGATGCCGGACCATTCGTCTCGGCAGCGCCACGTGGGCCTGGCCGTGGCCTACAGCATCTGGCAGTACTACCAGGCCACCGGCGACGAACGGTTCCTCGTCGACGTGGGCGCCGAGATCGTGGTCGAGGTGGCTCGCTCCTTCGCCGCGATGGCCGCCTACGACGCGGCCGACGACCGATACGACATCGAGGGCGTGATGGGACCCGACGAATACCACGACGGCGGACCGGAGTCACCCGGATGCGGGTTGCGCAACAACGCCTACACCAACGTGCTCGCCGCCTGGACGCTGGCGCGCGCCCGCGATGTGGTCCGGCTGCTCGACGGCCGCGACTGCGCGCCGCTGTGGGAACGGCTGCGGCTGCGCGCCGACGAACCGATCCGCTGGGACCGGGTCAGCAGGCGGTTGCGCGTGCCGTTCCATCGTGACGGCATCATCAGCCAGTTCGAGGGGTACGAGGATCTGGCCGAATTCGATTGGGAAGCCTACCGTGCGCGCTACGGGAACATCGAGCGGCTCGATCTGATCCTGCACGCCGAGGGCGACACGACCAATCGCTACAAGCTGTCCAAACAGGCCGATGTGTTGATGCTGTTCTATCTCTTCTCCGCCGAGGAGCTGCGTCACATCCTCGAACGGCTCGGCTATTCGCTACCGCCACAGATCATCCCCCGCACCGTCGAGTACTACCTGGCCCGCACCAGTCACGGGTCGACGCTGAGCCGCCTCGCCCATGCCTGGGTGCTGGCCCGCACCGATCGCAAGGCGTCGTGGTCGCTGTTCACCCGGGCCCTCGATGCCGATCTGGCCGACACCCAGGGCGGGACGACCAGAGAGGGCGTTCATATCGGAGCCATGGCGGGCACGGCCGACATGGTGCTGCGCTGCTATTGCGGTATCGAGACCCGCCACGATCTGCTCCGGCTGCACCCGGTTCTGCCCGCCGAGTTGCGGGAGGCCGAGTTCACCATCTCCTATCGCGGGCAGCCGGTCATCGTGAACGTGACCCACGCCCGGGTGCGACTCGATCTGCCACCGAGCACCGCCGATCCGATCCGGGTCAGTGTCGAGGGCATCGAACGCGTCCTCGACGCGGGCGGGTGCTGGGAGGTCCCGCTCACGTCCAGCACCGGTACCGTCGCGATCAGCGCGCGCTGAAGTCGTCGCCGGCGGCACGCGGCAGTCATCCATCTCCTGGCCCGGTTCGGCCTTCATGGTCGCGCATGTCGATATCGGCGAGGATGCCGAATCCCTGGGCGGGATGGTGCCATTCCGTCCCCTCCGTGAGGCACTTCGGCAGTATCCGGGCCTGCGCTGACTCGAAAGACTGGATCAGGTAGCCATCGGAGCAGCGGAAAGGGGCCGCCATGGAGACGACGGTCGAGCACCGGGGACTCACCGACGCCGAAGCCGTCCTGCGCCACCGCCGCGACGGGGCCAACACCTTGCCCGAACCGCCCCCACCGAATCGGATCGCGCAGTTCGCCGCGCAGTTGTCCCACTTCTTCGCCGCGATGTTGTGGATCGCCGCCGCGCTGGCACTCGTCGCCGGAATGCCCGCGCTCGCCCTGGCCATCGCCTGCGTCGTGATCCTCAACGGCGTGTTCGCGTTCGTGCAGGAGTTCCGCGCCGACCGGGCGGCGCAGCGCCTGCGCGACCTGCTGCCGGTCCGGGCCCGGGTCCGGCGCGACGGACGTGTCGTCACCGTCGAGTCGAGCATGCTCGTGGTCGGCGACCTGCTCGTACTCGAAGCCGGCGATCGGGTCTGCGCCGACGCGACGATGCGCGACGCGCGACACCTCGCCGTCGACGAGTCGATGCTCACCGGCGAGGCGGAACCGGTGCCGCGTGGCGCGAACGAGCCGGTCCTGGCAGGCACCTACGTCGTCGCCGGACAGGGCGAGGCCGAGGTGAGCGCGATCGCAGCGGACACCCGCCTGGCCACCCTGGCCGCCGTCACCGCCGGTGCGACCAGACCGCCCAGCCCGCTGACCCGCCAGCTGCACCGCGTCGTGCGACTGGTCGCGCTGATCGCGCTGCTGGTCGGCGTGACGTCCTTCGGCGCCTTCGCCGTACTCGGCCGCGACCTCACCGAGAGCCTGCTGTTCTCGATCGGCGTCACCGTCGCCCTCGTCCCCGAAGGACTGCTGCCCACCGTCACCCTGTCGCTCGCTCGCGCCGGACAGCGAATGGCCGCCGAGAACGCCCTGGTCCGCAGGCTCGAAGCGGTCGAGACGCTCGGCGCGACCACCTTCATCTGCACGGACAAGACCGGCACCCTGACCCGCAACGAGATGCAGGTCGTCGAGGTGTGGACCCCGGACGGACAAGTCGACGTCGACGGCACCGGCTACGGTCCCGCCGCGACTCTGCGCGGCGGCGAGGGCGCGCTCGCGGCCACGCGCGCGGTCGCCGACTCCGCCGCCCGCTGTTCACCGGACGCGCGCGCCCAGCTGGTGCACGACAAGTGGGTGCCGATCGGTGACCCGATGGAAGTGGCCGTGCACGTCCTCGCCGCGCGCACCGGCGCCACGGCCCCACCGGCACCCCGGCACCGCACCCCGTTCGACACCCACACCCGTCTCGCGTCGGTGGTCGACGCCGACGGCGAACACATCACTGGCGCACCGGAAGCCGTTGTCGCGCTCTGCGATTCCGCACCGGCGGACGCGGCGGAGCGGGTCGTCGACATGACCGCGCGTGGACTTCGCGTCATCGCCGTGGCCAGGGCCCGCGAGCCGGGCACCGCCCCGCGTCTGCTCGGCGTCATCGGGCTCGAGGATCCGCCCCGACCCGATGTCGCCGCGGCGATCGCGGCCTGTCGCGGCGCGGGCATCGAGGTCGCCATGGTGACCGGTGACCACCCCGGAACAGCCACGGCCATCGCCGACCAGGTCGGCCTGTTCGGTCCGGACCGTGTCGTCGTCTCGGGCGCCGACCTCCCCGCCGACGACGCGGAACTGGCGACCCTGCTCGAACGCGGCGGGGTCGTGATCGCGCGGGTCGCGCCCGAACAGAAGCTGCGGATCGCGGCCGCGCTGCAACAGCGCGGGCATGTCGTCGCGATGACCGGCGACGGCGTGAACGACGGCCCGGCTCTGCGCACGGCCGATATCGGCATCGCCATGGGGGCCTCCGGCACCGATGTCGCGCGGGAGGCCGCCGATCTGGTCCTGCTCGACGACCACTTCGGCACCATCGTCGCCGCGATCCGGCTCGGCCGCGCGACCTTCGCCAACATCCGCAGGTTCCTGACCTACCACCTCACCGACAATGTCGCCGAGCTCGCGCCGTTCGCGCTCTGGGCAGCCAGCGGCGGCACCATCCCGCTGGGCTTCACGGTCTTGCAGGTGCTCGCGCTCGACATCGGCACCGACATGCTGCCCGCCCTCGCGCTCGGCGCCGAACCACCGAATCCCCGGACCATGGCGGGACGGCCCGCGGTCGGCACCCTCATCGATCGAACGCTGCTGCGCCGGGTCTTCGGCGTGCTCGGCGCCACCGAGGCGACCGTCGGCATGATCACGTTCCTGACCGTGCTCGCCGTCGCGGGCTGGCGGCCCGGCGAGCAGGTGGATGCAAGGGTGCTGGCCTCGGCGTCGGGGGCGCTGTTCGTCGCGATCGTGTTCGGACAACTGTCGAACGCGTTCGCCTGCCGCAGCGAGTCACGGTGGGTGGGAGCGGTGGGCTGGCGCGGGAATCCGTTGCTGCTGGCCACGGTCGGGGTCGAGATCGGTTTGCTCGTCCTGTTCCTGTGGGTGCCGCCGCTGCCCCGCCTGCTCGGGGGCGCGCCGCCGAGCGCCTTGGGCTGGGGACTGGCGGCCTGCGCGATACCCGCGTTGCTGGCGTCCGACACCGCGCACAAGGCGTGGCGCGGTCGTCGGCACCGGCGCCGGGTCGGTCGGCGCCCCTGACCGTCCGGGGTGGAGCTACCGCACGAGCCGCAACGTCACCTCGTTGTGTCGGTGCGAGCTACGTGTCCGACGTCGTTGTCGACCACGTGGCGGTCGTGCTCATGTCTCCATCATCGGCCCGGCTCCCACTCGTCGGCAGATCCGAACGACACGGTCGACGTGGCCATGGTGCCTCGTTCGGGAGGACTCCGTGGCCCGCGACAACGACATTCGCGCCGACGCCGAGGCGCCACCGGCGGGGACCATCGGGGACCAATGCCAGCGCTCGGCCGGGACCTTCGGCCGTATCGACCGGACCCGGCCACCGGCGACGCTGGAGACACACCGACGACCACCCGGAAACGAGGGAATCGATATGGGCGAATTCGTCACCGAGTTCAACGACCTGCGGCTGACCGACGCCGATCGTGCCGGCGGCAAGGGCGCCAACCTCGGCGAACTCGTCGCGGCCGGGTCGCCTGTCCCGTCCGGCTTCGTCATCCTGGCCGCGTCCTACGAACACGTCCTCACCGAGGGGGCCGCGGGCGCCGAACTCGATCGACTGCACAGCCGGGCCGTGGCCGCGAGCACCGATCCCGCCGCGGTGGGCGCCCTCTGCGACCGGATGGCGGCGCTGGTCCGGTCCGCGGAGCTCGACGATGTGGTGCGCGCGCCGGTGCTGGCGGCCTACCGCGCCCTCGGCGACGACGTGGCCGTGGCGGTGCGCTCCTCGGCGATCGGAGAGGACAGCGCGAGCGCCTCCTTCGCCGGGATGAACGTCACGCGCACCAACATCCGTGGCGACACAGCGCTGCTACACGCCGTCGTCGACTGCTGGGCCTCGCTGTTCACCCCTCGGGTGGTGACCTACCGGGCGCGGCGCGGCATGCGCGGGCGACCGGTGATGGCTGTCGTGGTGCAGACGATGGTGGCCGCCGAATGCTCCGGTGTCGCGTTCACCGCCGACCCGACGACCGGGCGCCGTGACCGGGTGGTCGTCGAAGCGGCCCGCGGCCAAGGCGAAGTCGTGGTGTCCGGCGAGGCCGAGCCCGACACCTACCTGTTCGACGCCGCGGGCCCCACCCTGCTGCACACCCGGGTCGGCCGGCAGCGATGGGCCGTCGTGGCCGGACCCGACGGCGACCGGCGGGTCGCGGTCACCGACGACGAGGCCGCCACCCCGGTGCTCACCGAGGACCGGGCACGCGCGGTCGCCGAACTGGCCCTGGCGGTCCAGGCCCATCACCACGGCATCCCACAGGACATCGAGTGGGCATTCGACCACGCCGGCCTGTGGATCGTGCAGGCCCGGCCCATCACCACACCGACCGGATCCGATGCCGCCGGGCCGGGCCACAACGTACTCATCCGCGGGGTCGGCGCCGCGCCCGGCACCGCCACCGGCCGCACCCGGGTACTAGCCGGTCCCGACGAGGGCGCCCAGCTGCGCGACGGTGAGGTGCTGGTCGCGCCGATGACCAACCCGGATTGGCTGCCGACGCTGAGCCGCGCCGCCGCGGTGGTCACCGACAGCGGCGGCATGACCTGTCATGCCGCGATCGTGGCCCGTGAACTGGGCATTCCGTGCATCGTGGGTGCACGGAATGCCACGACCGCCCTCGCCGACGCCACCCTGGTCACCGTCGACGGATCGACCGGCGAGGTCACCGCAGGCCGCAGCGTCGCCGATCGGATCACCGTCGCGGCCGCACCGCCGCTGTCGGCGGCCGCACCCACCGCCACCAAGATCTATGTCAACCTCGCGACCCCGGAGCGCGCTGCCCAGGTCGCCGCGGGCGACGTCGACGGTGTCGGGCTGCTCCGCGCCGAGACCCTGCTGACCGCCGCCCTGGACGGCCGCCACCCCCGCGAGGTCATCGCCGCCGGTGAGCAGCGGCTCTTCCTCGATCGCATGAGTGAATCGCTGCACCGCATCGCCGAACCATTCGGGACGCGACCGGTCGTCTATCGCACCACCGACTTCCGGACCAACGAGTTCCGCGCACTGCGCGGCGGCGAGCAGTACGAGCCCGTCGAGCACAATCCGATGATCGGCTACCGCGGCTGCTACCGCTATATCCGCGAACCCGACCTGTTCGCCGCCGAGCTGGCCGCCCTGGCCGCGGCCCGCGAACGTCACCCCAATCTGCACGTGATGGTCCCGTTCGTGCGCACCCGCTGGGAGCTCGAGGCCTGCCTCGAACTGATCGACGCGAGCCCGCTGGGCCGCCAACGCGGGCTGCACCGGTGGGTGATGGCCGAAGTGCCGTCGGTGGCCTACTGGCTGCCCGAATACGTGGGTCTGGGAGTCGACGGCGTCTCGATCGGCAGCAACGACCTCACCCAGCTCATGCTCGGTGTCGACCGCGACTCCGAGCAGTGCGCGGAACTGTTCGACGAATCCGATCCCGCCGTACTGGACGCGATCTCCCGGATCATCGGTACCGCGCGCCGGCTCGGCATCACCTCCTCGCTGTGCGGACAGGCGCCGTCGAATCGTCCCGCCTTCGCCGAACACCTCGTCCGGATGGGCATCACGTCGGTCTCGGTGACGCCGGACGCCGTCACCGCCACCCGCAACGCCGTCGCCGCCGCCGAACGGCGAGTGCTGCTCGATCACGCGCTCACCGCAGCCAGCACGGAAACACAGTGACCTCCAACAACTTCCGCCCATCCGCAACGAAAGGTTCGATCATGTCCGATCTTCATGGCCGCAGCGTCGTCGTCACCGGCGCCGCCCGCGGCATCGGCGCGGCCGTCGCGCGCACCCTCGCCAAGTCCGGCGCCGGGATCGTCGTCGCCGACCTGCTCGAGCACGACGGCAAAGCCGTCGCCGAATCCCTGGGCTCCCACGCGATCTTCCGGCATCTCGACGTCACCGACGAGGACGAGTGGCGGCGGGTGCTCGACGACGCCGAAGCGACCTTCGGACCGCTCGCGGTCCTGGTGAACAACGCGGGCATCGTCGACTTCGGCGGCGTCGAAGCCGAATCGCCCACCCAGTTCCGCCATGTGCTCGACGTCGATCTCGTCGGCTCCTGGCTGGGTATGCATCTGGCCGCGCCCCGGCTGCGGGCCGCGGGCGACGGCGTCATCGTCAACGTCTCCTCGACCGCGGGCTTGATCGGCTACTCGGGCATCTCCGGCTACGTCGCCGCCAAGTGGGGCCTGCGCGGCCTGACCAAAGCGGCCGCGATCGAGCTCGGCGGTGCCGGAATCCGCGTCTGTTCGGTGCATCCGGGACCGATCCACACCGCGATGACCGCCGGCATGGATCCGGGTATCGCCGCGGCGCAGCCGCTGCCACGCTTCGGCGAACCGGAAGAGGTCGCCGCCATGGTCGGCTTCATCGTCACCGACGCGACCTTCTCCACCGGTTCGGAGTTCGTGCTCGACGGCGGCGCCACCGCAGGCGCGGCACTGCTCACCCCCTCCTGAGGAGACCCGATGCTCACCTCGGCTTCGGCACCGGCACAGGTGCACGAAACGCACACCGGAGTCGTCCTGCTCTACGGCGACCGCGCGTACAAGGTCAAGAAGGCGCTGCGCACCGACTTCCTCGACTTCAGCACCCCGGCCCTGCGCGAACGCGCGTGCGCGCGCGAACTCGAACTCAACCGCAGGCTGGCGCCGGACGTCTACGTCGGGGTCGCCCACCTCAGCGATCCGGCGGGCGGTCCGGCCGAGCCGGTGCTGATCATGCGCCGGATGCCCGAGTCGCGCCGGTTGTCCGAACTGCTCACCGACAGTCAGGGCCTGACCCCGGCGGCCTCGGCTGCCCTGGTCCGTCTGCTGGTGCGATTCCACGACGCGGCCGCACGCGGCCCCGAGATCGACCACGAAGGCACCGTCACCGCCGTGCGCGCCCGGTGGCGGTCCCTGCTCGACCCGCTGCGCGCCGCGCCCGCCGACCTCGTCGACCCCGACCTGTGTGCCCGCGTCGACCGAGCCGCGATGCGTTTCCTCGCCGGCCGGGCCGCCCTGTTCGACAGCCGGATCGCCGACGGCTACCTCGTCGACGGTCACGGCGATCTACTGGCCGAGGACATCTTCGAACTCCCGGACGGGTTCCGGGTCCTCGACTGCCTCGATTTCGACGACCGCCTGCGCTATGTCGACCGGCTCGACGACATCGCGTTCCTGGCGATGGACTTCGAATTCCTCGGTCACGGCGCGCTCGGTGACCGGCTCGTCGCGGACTACCAGCGGATGAGCGGGGACACCGCGCCCACGTCACTGCGCGACCACTACATCGCCTACCGGGCGACCGTGCGCGCGAAAGTGGATGCCCTGCGCGCCGACCAGGGCGACCCGGCCGCGGGCGAGCGACTGCGCGCCCACCTGCGCATCGCCGCGGACCGTCTGACCCGCGGCGCGGTGCGGCTCACCCTGGTCGGCGGTCTTCCGGGAACCGGGAAGTCCACTGTGGCCGCCGAACTCGCCGCCGAAACCGGCGCGGTCGTGCTCGCCAGCGACCACATCCGCAAAGAACTGGCCCGAGTCGACGCAGTGCCGGGACACCTCGGGCAGTTCGGCGCGGGCCGCTACTCCGACGCCAACCGGGCCCGCGTCTACGACGAACTCCTGTGGCGGGCCAGAGTGCTGCTCGCCGGCGGCGTCTCGGTGATCCTCGACGCCAGCTGGACCTCCGCCGAGGATCGACAGCGCGCCACGGCGACCGCCGCCGAGGCCTGCGCCGATCTCGTTCTCCTGCACTGTGTCTGCCCGACCGACCTCGCGCATCGCCGCATCGAGGGTCGGCACGGCCACGAATCCGACGCGACGACCGCGATCGCCGACGCGATGGCCGTGACCGCGGCGCCATGGCCCGACGCGGTCACCGTCGACACCAGCACAGCGCTCGCCGACTCCGTCGCCACCGCCCTGCACGCCTGGCGCGCCCGCACCCCGCCCGTTCCCGTCACGACCTCGTCCTGAACCGGTGTCCCTCGGAAAGGCCCGACGATGACCGACCACCCCGACAATCCCCACCGATCCGTCGGCGCCGAGGTCGTCGTCGGCGCCGATGGATCGGCCGGCTCGGCAATCGCGGTGCGCTGGGCGGCCCGCGTCGCCGTCGCCCGCGGCCGCAGGCTGCGGATCGTGCACAGCATCGACCCCGTCACCACGGCCACACCTCGGGGCCTCTACGACGCGTTCGTCGCCTTCACGATGCAGGACATCCGGCTCCGCGCCGAACGGGTCCTCGCCGGTGCACTCGACGACGCTCTGGTCGTCGCACCCGAGCTGGCGGTGAGCACCGAACTCATCGACGGCAACGCCGCGCGGGCCCTCGTCGAACGGTCCGCACAGGCACATCTGGTGGTGCTCGGCGCGACCGCCTCGACGGGCTCGGTGGCCCATCTCGGCTCCACTCTGCTCGCGGTGACCTCCCACGCCCGCGGCTGCGTCGTGGTGGTGCGCGGGTCCGACCCGGACACCCGGACCGGACCGGTCGTCGTCGGTGTCGACGGCAGCACCGTCGGCGAGCCCGCCATCGCCGCCGCGTTCGCCGAAGCCGCCGAACGCGGCAGCGACCTGGTCGCCGTCCATGCCTGGAGCGATCTGTCCCGCGGCGGATTCGCGGGCTCGAGCTATCTCGAGCTGCCGATCCCCGACTTCGACACCGCCGAAGAGGCGCTGTTGGCCGAACGGCTGGCCGGCTGGACCGAGCAATACCCCGAGGTCGTCGTCCACCGTGAGATCGAGCTCTACGATCCGCGTGAACGGCTGGCGCGGTGGTCGCGGACCGCGAGCCTGATCGTCGTCGGCAGTCGCGGCCGCGGTGGGTTCCGCGGCCTGCTCCTCGGCTCGACCAGCAACTGGCTGGTGCAGCACGCCGACTGCCCCGTGCTGGTCGTGCACCCCGAGTGAGCCGGCGACGAAGGCATTTGGTCCCCGCTGAACAGGCGCAATGGCCGTCTCGGCGAACCCCCTTACCGACCAGACTCGAGGTATGAGCGAACAACCAGTTCCCCGAGTCCCTGACCCTCCGACCCTCCGAGCCGCTGTCGGTCTCGGATGCCGGGCGCCGTCGGTCCACAACACCCAGCCGTGGCGGTGGGTCTTCGACGGCACCCGACTGCACCTGTTCCGCGACACCGACCGGCAACTCACCGCGGCCGACCCGCACGGCCGCCAAGCCGTGATGAGCTGCGGCGCGGCGCTGCACCACGTACGCACCGCCTTCGCGTCCTTCTGCTGGCGTACCGATGTCGCCCGCCTACCCGACCTCGGTCGGCCCGACCTGCTGGCCACCCTCGAGTTCCGGCCGTGGCCCGATCCGCCCCCCGCGGTGGTACGGCGGGCCGAGGCGATCGAATACCGCTACACCGACCGACTGCCGATGGCGGAGCCCAGCGGCTGGGCGTCGGTCAGGGCGGAGCTCGAGGACCTGGTCAGCGCACACGAACTCACCCTCGACGTGCTCGACGAAGACGCGCGCGCCCGACTGTCGGTGGCTTCGGAACAATCCGGCGCGCTGCGCCGCTACGACATGGAGTACCAATCCGAAATCCATTGGTGGGCAGGGCATCCCGATATGCCCGAGGGAGTTCCGCCCGCGTCGCTGGTCTCGGAGTCCGAAGCCGCCCGCGTCGGCGTCGCCCGCACGTTCCCGTCGCCGGGACCCGGCGCCCGCCGCGGTGAGCTGCGCGACCACGCGCGCCTGGCCGTCCTCACCGCCACGAGCGAGACTCCGCTGTCCTGGCTGCATACCGGCGAGGCGCTGTCGGCGGCCCTGCTCGAATGCACCGCGTCCGGCTTGTCGACCTGCGCGCTGACCCACATCACCGAACTGGCCGCGGGGCGGCGACTGTTGAGCAGCCTCATCGGCCACCCCGGCGTCCCTCAGGTCGTGCTGCGGATCGGTGTCGCGCCCGACGATCGGCGACCGCCGCCCACCCCGCGCAGGCCGCTGACCGATGTCCTCACCACGACGACATGAGCGCGCCAGGCACCACAGCGAGGCGGCCACCGGAATCCGGTGGCCGCCTCGCTCTGTTCGAGCAGCGTCACTACTTTCTGCTGCGGACGACGATCGTCGGGATCTCCACCGAATGCAGCAGCGCGTTGCTGGTCGAGCCGAGCANGGACGACGATCGTCGGGATCTCCACCGAATGCAGCAGCGCGTTGCTGGTCGAGCCGAGCAGCATGCTCGAGAAACCACCGCGGCCGTGGCTGCCCACCACGACCAGTTGCGCCGAGGACGCTTCGTCGACCAGCGAGCGCACGGGCCGGTCGGCGACCACGATCCGGCGCACCGGCACATCCGGGTAGCGCTCGGCGTAGCCGGCGAGGGTTTCGGCGAGGTCGGCCTCGGCCGACTGCCTGCCCATCTCCCACCCGAACGCAGGCAGATCCAGTGCGCTGGAGTCACTGAACGCGTGCAGCGCGACCAGTTCGACCTTGCGTCGCGATGCCTCGTCGAACGCGAGCTCGACCGCGGGCACACTGTTGGCGGTGCCGTCGACACCGACCAGCACCGGCAGTGCCGCCGAGACCGGGTCGATCGCCGCGATGCCGTGGATCACGGCCACCGGGCAGTGCGCGTGCTGAGCCGCCGCACGGCTGACCGACCCGAGCAGGCCACGCTGGAAGGCGCCGAGGCCACGACTGCCCACGACGAGGATCTCCGCCGTCGTCGAGCGTTCGATCAGCAGCGGCGCCGCCAGTTCGAACGCGACCTCGGTCGTGATCGTGAGGTCCTCGTCCGGTACCGCGGCGCGGGCGACCCGTTCGGCCTCGCCCACCACCCGCTCGGCATCGACGCGCAGCCATTCCAGGTCCGCCTCCCCCAGGGACATGCCGGGACCGAACCCGGTCTGCAACGCCCCCGAGGTCAGGATGTGCAGGGGCAGGTGGTGCAGCGCCGCCTCGGCCGCGGCCCATGCGGCGGCCTGGTAGGAGTTCGCCGACCCGTCGACCGCGGCCAGCACCGGCCGGGGACGATGTTCGGTGGGCCGTGCCTTCTTGTCGGTCATCGGGGTACCTTTCCTCGTCGGGTCAACCAGACCAACGCCGGTTCACCTTCGAGCATCGTCGCGGCCGATGGACCCTCGGCAGGGGACAAAGTCATCGCGGGGGCGGGCCGATCGACCTCGAATTCGCCGTGGTCCGTGCCGTCGGCCGCGCTTGCGGCAGGTCAGGCCACCGGTCCCCGGCTTCCGGGACCTTCGGCCCTGCCTGTCCACACCTCCGGCGCGCGAGGCTGTGCAGATGATCACCACGTACTTCCGGCGGCTCGATCCCCGAAGGGCCACGCTGTGCGTGTTCTCCGGGCTGCTGGCGATCTGGGCCTTCGCCGGATCCCTCGGCCTCATCACCGGCGCACTGTCCCTCGGTCCCGTCGCCGAGGCCCGCCTGCCGTGGCACAGCCCCATCCTCGCCGGCGTGCTGCTCGCGCTGGTCGTCGGCCTGCCGATGACCGTCGTCGCCCTCACCGTCACCCACGACGATGATCCGGCGACCGCTCAGACGACCCTGGCCGCGGCGTACCTGCTGATCGGTTGGGTCCTGGCACAATTGCTGATCCTGCGTGAGTTCAGCTGGTCGCAGCCGGTCTGCGTGATCCTGGCGGTGACCGTGGCCGCCCTCGGCGCACCCCCACTCGGGCACCAGCCCACTCTCCGGCGCTGAACGTGATCATCGCCGAGTACCGAGAGCATCACCTCGCTCCCTGTGCCGCCGAGTTTGGCGGACAATGAAGGGCGACGTTCCCCACGCGAGAGAGAGCCTTCCATGACCACGGTATTTCTGGTCGACGACCACGAGATCGTCCGGCGCGGGGTGGGCGATCTGATCGCCCTGGAACCGGACCTCGAGGTCATCGGTGAGGCGGGCACGGTCGCCCAGGCGCTGGCCCGGATTCCCGCTTTGCGTCCCGATGTCGTCGTGCTCGACGTCCGCCTGCCCGATGGCAACGGCATCGAGCTGTGCCGCGAGCTGCTCTCGGCCGAACTGGGCCTACGCTGTCTGATCCTGACCTCGTTCACCGACGAGCAGGCCATGCTCGACGCGATCCTGGCCGGTGCCAGCGGATATGTCGTCAAGGACATCCGCAGCCTGGAGCTCATCCATGCCGTCCGTGAGGTCGGCGAGGGCAAGTCGCTGCTGGACAACCGGGCCGCGGCCGCCCTGATGGCCAAGCTGCGCTCGGAGGCGCAGGAGGACACCGGCCCGCTGGCGACACTGACCGAGCAGGAGCGCACGCTGCTGTCGCTGCTGGGAGAAGGCCTGACCAACCGTCAGATCGCGGCGCGCATGTTCCTGGCCGAGAAGACCGTCAAGAACTACGTGTCCCGGTTGCTGACCAAACTGGGTGTCGAACGGCGCACGCAGGCCGCGGTGATGGCCGCCGATCTGGACCGGCCGCAGCGACGATGATGTCCCGGCCTCCCCGTCGTGGCGTGGAAGAATGCAGGTCATGGACGACGAGTCGGTAGGTGGCGCGCGGCCGCCGGTGACCGAGACCCTGTCTCAGTTGCGGTTGCGTGAGCTGCTGGCCGAGGTGCAGGACCGGATCGCCCAGATCGTCGATGTCCGCGACCGGATGGATCGGTTGATGGAGGCCATGCTCGTTGTGACGGCGGGCCTGGATCTGGACAACACGTTGCGCACGATCGTGCATACCGCGATCGAACTGGTCGATGCCCGTTACGGCGCGTTGGGGGTGCGCGAGACCGACAAGACCAGCAATCAGCTCGCCGAGTTCGTCTACGAGGGCATCGACGACCGCACGCGGGTGCTGATCGGTGATCTGCCGCGCGGGCACGGGGTTCTCGGGTTGTTGATCGCCGAGCCGAAACCGATTCGGCTGACCAACCTTTCCGATCATCCGTCGTCGGTCGGGTTTCCGGACAATCATCCGCCGATGCGGACGTTCCTGGGTGTTCCGGTGCAGGTGCGCGGCGAGGTGTTCGGCAACCTCTATCTCACCGAGAAGGCCGGTGGCTTCGAGTTCACCGAGGACGACGAGGTGGTGGTACTGGCGCTGGCCGCCGCCGCGGGCATCGCGATCGAGAACGCCCGGTTGTACGAGCAATCGCGGGTGCGCCAGCAGTGGCTCGAGGCGATGCGGGACGTGGCCACCGAACTGCTGGCGGGCAGTCCGTCCGAGGAGGTACTCGGGATGGTCGCCGAACGTGGCCTGCTGCTGACGAATGCCGCGTGTGCGTTCCTGGCGCTGCCCGCGGACCCCGACATCCCACACGACGAGGTCACCGAGCTGGTGGTGGTCGCGGCGGCAGGCGCCGACGCCGCTGTGCTGGTCGGCAGGCACATCCCGGTCACCGATTCGCATTCGGCCGAGGCGTTCCGCACCGGACACAAGGTCACCGCCGACTCCCCGGCGCACAACCCGATCTTCGATTCCGTCGACAAGTTCGGGCCGGTCCTCACCTTGCCGCTGCGCGCGAACGGCACCGTCACCGGCGTACTCACCACCGTGTTTCCCGCCGGCTCGCAGCAACTCGGCGCCACGGATCAAACGCTGATGGCCGCGTACGCCGATCAAGCGGCGGTGGCCTTGCAGCTGGCCGCGACCCAGCGCCGGATGCGTGAGCTCGATGTGTACGCCGACCGCGACCGGATCGCCCGCGGCCTGCACGACCACGTCATCCAGCGGCTGTTCGCGGTCGGCTTGTCGCTGCAGAGCACGATGCAGCGGACCAAAACCGCCGAAGTGCGCACCCGGCTCGACGAGACCATCGACGATGTCCAGGCGATCGTGCAGGACATCCGGCATTCGATCTTCGACCTGCAGTCCAATACCGCCACCGATTCCTCGTCCTATCGCAAGCGTCTGCACAACATCATCACCGAGATGACCACCGATACCGGGCTGCGCACCACGGTGCGCCTCGCCGGACCTGTCACGGTGCTGGAATCTCCGCTGTCCGACCACGTCGAAGCCGTGTTGCGAGAAGCGCTCAGCAACGCCGTACGACACGCGAAAGCCACGACCATCTCGATCGAACTGGTGGTGCGCGACGAGGTGACCATCGAGGTCGCCGACGACGGCACCGGCCTCGACCCCGACATCACCCGGCGCAGCGGCCTGGCGAATCTGGCCGCCCGCGCCGAAGAGTCCGGCGGCACTTTCACCATCCGCGCCCGTGACGGCGGCGGCACCGTCCTGCGCTGGTCGGCCCCGCTGCCTTAGCCCGTCAGCCGGTGGTCGAGGGGTGGACGTCGGCCATCACGCGCACCGTGCGCAACGACCGCCAGTACATCGCGGGCAGCGCCGCCGCGCATTCGGCGGTGCGATCGATCTCGCGCTGCAGCAACAGCCCGTAGGTGAACGTCGACTCCCCCGCGTTCTCCGCTTCTCTGGTCAGCTGGATCAGGTGATGCTTGGCCACCACCGCGTCCTGGTGATCACCGAGCAGGTCCTGCAGGGCGATCAGGCCCTCGGCGGCCTGATCGCTGCGCGCGGGATCCAGGTCGTGCACCGACTCCAGGTAGTAGCGGGTGCGCCGGATCGCCTTGCGCAGCGCGTGCATCGCCGCGTCGGTGGCGTCCTCGTCCCTGGCCGACTCGATCGCGCGCATCCGCCGCCGCACCCGCGCCAGCAACGCATCGAGCACCACGGCGTTGTCCGGCTCATCGATCCCGGGCACCACACCGCTGCGCAACAACCGTTCCTCGGCCATCAGATCCTCGATCATGGCCGGAAACCGCGGCGAGGCCAGCAGATCACGCGCGGCGGTCCAGGCCGGTCGCACCCGCGCGTCGAAATACTTCGACGTCCGGGCCCGCACCGGACCCCGTAGGTAGCGCGGGCGCAGCACATCCATCGCGGCGTGCAGGCGCGCGGACTGCGTACGCAGTTCCTGGGCCGCGCCCAGACTGATACCGAACCAGCGCAGTTCCTCGATCAGCCGTCGGATCTCGGTCTGCCTGCCGATCGCGGGCCGGTGCGCAGACAGCGCGCTGCGAGCACGGCGCGCGGCGATCACCATCTCGACGACCGCATCCGGGTCATCGTGGCCGGCCGCGATCTGACCGTCCATGATCGTTTCTCGTTGGGTGTGCAGATAACGAGCCAGCAGGACACTCACCCGCTGCGGCTCCGACGCGGTCGACGCGTCGCCGGTCGTCTGGATCTGGATGCTCATCGCCGAACCTGCCTCGGTAGGGGGTGTGTCTGTCCCTTCACCCTGCTCCGTCCCGCTCCGGCTCCCCAGTGCCGTTGGCCCCGCCGAGTCCTCGATCGCGGCCACCGACGCCCACGACGAAGGGCCCACCGGTGCGGGCCCTGAGACCCTGCCGCTCGTCCCGGGAACCGGCGCACAGTGACAGAAACGGAAAGGAAGACATCATGACCACACCCGGAAACCCGAAGCAGCCGGTCGTCGTCGGTGTCGACGGATCGGACCAGTCGCGCCGAGCGCTGCGCTGGGCCGCGGACTTCGCCGCGCACCACCGGGTACCGCTGCAGCTCGTCTACGCCGCCGACGTCCCGGTCGACTACGGGCCGGGCCTGGCTGGTCCCCTCTACGACCTCGAAGCGCTGCGCAAACACGGCGAGTCCGTGGTCGCCGCCGCCGCCGTGGTGGCAACCGAGGTCACCACGCCGATCGCCGATATCACCGTCTCGACCGACGCCGTCCTCGGCTCCGCGGTCGCGGTACTGCGTCAACGCAGCGAATCGGCGCGCCTGCTGGTCGTCGGCAGCCGGGGACTCGGAGCTTTCCGCCGCACCCTGCTCGGCTCGGTCAGCACCGCGATCGCCCGACATGCCGCGTGCCCGGTCGCTGTGATCCCGGAGTCGGAGGCACCGGCCGACGGCCCGGTGGTGGTCGGGGTCGACGGTTCACCGTGCAGCGTCGAGGCGGTCGCCATCGCCTTCGACGAAGCCGCCCGCCGCGATACCCGCCTGATCGCGATCCACGCCTGGTCGGAGTTCTACCGCTACGAGGCCCGCTCGACGATGCAGACCGAAGCCGAGGCGGTGCTCGCGGAAAGCCTCGCCGGCTACGCCGAGAAGTATCCCGAGGTCACCGTCGAACGGGTCGTCGTCGAAGACCGCCCGGCCAGAGCGGTCCTCGCGGCCGCGTCCGATGCCCAGTTGATCGTCGTCGGCAGTCACGGGCGCGGCGGGTTCGCCGGCATGACCTTGGGTTCGGTCGCTCAGACCGTCCTGCACGGCGCCGAGGCTCCGCTGATCATCGCCCGGCCGACCACGAGCCGCTGATCGCCACGATCGACGGTGCGGCCGGTCACGGCACCAGGACCGCCGCACCGTCGAAGCGGCCGAGGGACAGATCGCTCAACGCGCGATCCGCGTGATCGAGCGGGTAGCGGTGGGTCGAGACCGTGAGCCGACGCTGTTGCGCGAGCTCGAGGAACTCCTTGGCCTGCGCCCGCGTGTTCGAGGTGACGCTGCGGATCTGGCGCTCCCGGAACAGATGTCGTTGATAGTTCAGTGGCGGCACGTCGGTGAGGTGGATACCGGCCACCGCCAGCGTCCCCCCGGCGTCCAGCGCCGCCATCGCCGGCAGGACCAGGGCGCCGACGGGAGCGAACAGGATCGCCGAATCCAGCGGTTCCGGCGGCGCGTCGGCGGCGCCCTGCACCGAATCCGCGCCCAAGGCCAGGGCCAGCTCCCTGGCCGCCGCGTCCCTGGTCATCACGTGCACGCGCGCGCCCCGGGCGAGAGCGACCTGCGCGGTGAGATGAGCACTGCCGCCGAAGCCGTAGATGCCGAGCACCCCACCGTCGGGCACCTCGGCCCGCACGAGCGCGTGATAGCCGATGATGCCGGCGCACAGCAGCGGTGCCAGCTCGTCGTCGCGGTAGCCGCTCGGCAATGCCACCGCGAAATCGACCGGCACAGTGGCGAACTCGGCATACCCGCCGTCGGCGTCCCAGCCCGTGTAGCGCGAGCGCGGACACAGGTTCTCCGCCCCGCGCAGACAGTACCGGCACTGTCCACACGTGTACCGCAGCCACGGGATGCCGACTCGATCACCGACCGCCACGTTCACGCAGCCGTCCGGAACCGACACCACCTCGGCGACCACCTCGTGGCCCGGAGTCACGTGCTTGCGGTGCACCGGCAGATCGCCTTCGACGACGTGCAGATCGGTCCGGCACACACCGCATGCCAGCACCCGCACCAGGAGCTCACCGGGGCCGGGTTCCGGGACCGGTTCGTGTCCGCGCCGCAGCGGCGCCGAGCCGACCGGACCGGGATGTTCCACTCGCCACGTACGCATCATGTCGTCGCTCCTTCTGTTGGCCCCGCTGTGCCGATGCCACCCTGACACGCCCGCCCGGTGTGGGGCCGGAGGCCGAGGGCCAGTCCACCGAAGTCCTCTACAGCAGAGCACTTCGGCCCTCTTCCACCGCCGCCGCGTCGGGCGAGAATCGGCTGCGCACGTTCCCTGTCCGAGCAGTGAGGCAGTACCGATGTCAACACCGACCACCCGCCCCGTCGTCGTCGGCGTCGACGGCTCCGATTCCGCCCTCACCGCCGTTCGCTGGGCCGCCAGGGCCGCGGTCCTGCGCGACACATCGCTGCACGCGGTGCACGCGATGAGCTCGGGCTGGGATCTGGGCCGCGTCGGCACGGTGTCGATACACAATCAGCACTTCCACGACGACGGCCGGGCCGCGCTGGCGAGCGCGACCACGGTCGCCCTGGCCGAGACCGCACCCGATCACCTCGAGATGCGAACATCGGTGGTGAGCCCGGCCCCGGTGTCGGCGCTGCGCCGTAGCGCCCGCCATGCCCAGCTCCTCGCGGTCGGCACCCGCGGCCTCGGCGCCTTCGAACGGGCGCTGCTCGGTTCCGTCAGCAGCGCGCTGGCGCGCCGCCCCGTGTGTCCGCTCGCGATCGTCCCCGCCTCGTTCGATCCCGCGCCCGACCGTCGACCCGTACTGGTCGGTCTCGACGGTTCCCCGGGCAGCGACCGCGCCCTCGACTTCGCGATCGAGGAGGCGTCGCTGCGCGGTGTCGGCCTCGTCGCGCTGCGCGCGTGGACGACACCGGCCCCCGGCGTACACGACTCCCGGATGACCGAGCACACCCATCGCCTGCTGGCCGACAGCCTGGTCGGCTACGGCGAGAAGTATCCCGATGTGCCGATCACCCGGATCGTCACCGACGACGATCCGGCGCGCCGATTGCTGCGCGAGTCGGCCGGTGCCCAACTGCTCGTGCTCGGCGGTCATCGGCGCGGCGCCCACGACGGTTTCGGGTCGGTGAGCCGAACCGTCGCGTACGCCACCGAGATCCCGCTCGTGCTGGCCGGGCACCGTTGACACCGGCGCCCTACGCCCTGGCGCGTTCCCTGGCCAGGGCGCGGTCGCGTTGTTCTTCGAAACGCGGAATCCGCACCTGGGCCAGGTCGTCGAGGAATCCGGCGAGCCGCTCGCGCACCTGCTCGCCGCGAGCACCGAAATCGTTGCGGCCGAAGATGTTCCACTGCCGCAGCACCGGCTGCAGGACCTCCTCGAGGTGCTGTCGCAGGTCGTAGACACCATGCTTGGCCATCAGCACGCCGTGACGACGGAAGTTCGGCATTCCCGCGCCGGGCATGCGGAAGTTCTCCACGATGTCGGCGATCGCCTCGATCGCTTGATCCGGCACCAGATCCAGCGCCGCCGCGCACACGGTGCGATAGAAGATCATGTGCAGGTTCTCGTCGGCGGCGATGCGTTGCAGCATCCGGTCGGCGATCTCGTCGTCACACACCCGCCCGGTGTTGCGGTGGGTGACGCGGGTCGCCAGTTCCTGAAAGCTGACATAGGCCACCGAGTGCAGGAACGCCGAGCCACTGTCGATGTCGGCTGCCGTGGCCCCGGAAGCGAAGCCATTGGTCATGTGGACCATCCTGGCGTTCTCGAGCGCCACCGGATCGACCCCGCGGGTCACCACCAGATAGTCGCGCAGCACGATGCTGTGCCGCATCTCCTCCGCGGTCCATCGGCCCACCCACGTGCCCCACGCACCGTCGCGGGAGAAGTTCTCGGCGATCTCACGGTGATAGGAGGGCAGGTTGTCCTCGGTGAGCAGGTTGGTGATCATCGCCGCCCTGGCGACCTCGCCGAGCTTGGATTGATCACTCTCCCAGTCGGTTCCGCCCAACGCCGCGAAGTTTCGCCCTTCGTCCCACGGGACGTAGTCGTGCGGATGCCAGTCCTTGGCCAGCGCCAGGTGGCGGTGGACGCAGTCCTCGGCCGTCGGTTCGAGTTCGGTGAGGATCTCACGCTGTGTCAGATCGCGGGTCAACGGGGGTGCCTGCCCTTCTGTTCGAGGAGTCGGATGCCGGTGACGATCTCGGGTTCGATGGCCACGACGGTGTCCATCACCCGGCCGACCCACGGCCGCAACAGCTGTTCGTAACGCGCCACCCGCGCCGGATCGGTGACGGTGCGCGCCAGTCCGGTGACCATGACCGACCACCCGGTGCGCCGCACCGCGTCGATGTCGTCGACCTGGTAGGCCACCACCACGGGCGCGTTGGCTTGCACCGCACCGGTCAACCGCGAGGTGAGCCGGGTGCGGACGACGATCACGTCGTCCTCGTCGACGAGGTGGTTGACCGGGCGGATCGCCGGCAGCGCGTCGCGGGTGAACAGCACCCGGCCGAACGGCGCCGCTGCCACCAGCCGCATCGCCTCGGCCCGTTCGAGTTCGACGACATCGCACGGTTCCCGGCCGTCACCGGCCAGTTCGATCACGACCGCGCCTCGTGGTCCGCCGCACACACCAGCGCCAAGTCGCCGTCGTAGCGGCGGTACACGAGTCGGCCACGTCCACTGCCCGGATCGGTGAAGAACACGTGCGGCAGCCCGAATCGGCACAGCCGGCTCGCGGCTTCGGACTCGGTGAGCTGTTGCGCCGGATGCGGGTTCACTGTCAGCGCCATCGTTGTCCCGACGCCGGGCGGGCGGGTGTGGTGTTGTCGTGCCAGTCGCGCGCCCAGCGGTCCCGCCCAGTAGACGAGCGCGTCCTCACCGGTCTCGCCGTCGATGAACAGGTGCGCGTCGTAGTCCAGCCCGTCCATCACCCGGGTGGCCGAAGCCGGGTCGGTGCGCAGCAGCGCGCAACGCTTACGGCGCACGATCGGCCGGACCTCGCTCACCGAGGCCAGCGGCGGCCGCGCCGGGTCGGGCCAGATTCTCGGCGGCCCCGCCGGTGCCGACCGCGAGATCTCCCGGTCGAGCCGCTCGGAGACGATCCGCGCGACGAATCCGGCGGGACCTGCTACCTGCACCCGCAGCATGGCGGGCCCCTGCCCCGCGTTCACCTGCGCCAGCACCGATCCGGCAGGCACGGCGGACAACCGGATCCGGACCGGTCCGTCGACCCGGCGGCTGCGCAGCACCGCCTCGACCGCACGCGCCGTTCGCGCGACATCGACCGCGTCGACCGCACCGGCGGTCACCACCGCGATCTCCGAACCGGTCCACCGTAGTCGGGGAGAACTCACGTAATCCGACCTGCTTTCCGCTGCTTGATCCCGTCCCGCAAGAGGCTCCGGGCAATAGCACCACCCGCGCGGTCCGGCGTTTAGGGGCCAAGGTCCCGCCGCCGGGTGACCATCGGCCCGAAAGGCGAGTGACCCGTTCGGATCAGGCGCGCAGGAGGGCGGCCTGGACTTGGCGCAGGCGCTCGACGTCGCCGCGGAAACCGGCGACGGCGTCGTTGTAGAGGAAGGCTTCCCAGAGCCGCACCAGCGCGTAGGCCAGGGTGGCGCGCTCGATCGGGGGGCGGTAGCCCTCGTCTTCGGCGCGGGCGATGAGCCCTTCGACGACGGCGACCGCGGCCTGGTGGACGGGCCCGTCGCTGCGCGTGATCAGGCGCAGGGCGGCGGTGGACTCGTTGTCGAAGTAGGTGCGCAGCGAATCGTCCTGGACCAGCCAGTGGATGCAGCGATCGAGGATCTCGTTGAGGCGTTCGGCGCCGGTCGCCTCGCTGGTGCGGTCGGCGTAGGCGACCATCCGCTCGAGCTGGCCGGCGATGGCGGCGCCGAGCAGGCCGTCGCGGGAGCCGAACCAGCGGTAGATGCTGGTCCGGCCGAGGCCGAGGTGGGCGGCGATGGCGTTGACGTCGATGCGGTTGCCGGACAGGAACACCTCGATCGCGGTGCGCAGCACGTCCTCACGGCTGGCCGCGGCGGGGCGTCCCGGTGCTCGTGTCCCGTCGGCTCGCGTCACATCGCACAGCATAAGGGCTCCCACGTGACCACCATTTGAAACATACGACATGCTGTGTAACATACTCGTCCATGCAATTGGCACTGACCGAGGACGAGCTCGCCTTCCGCGACGAGCTCCGGGCCTTCTTCCGGCGCGAAATCCCCGCCGACATCCGCAATCGGGCCAGGCACATGGCCGAACTGAGCAAGGACGACATCGTCACGACCCAGCGCATCCTGCACGCGCACGGACTCGCGGTGCCGCACTGGCCGGTCGAGTGGGGCGGGCGCGACTGGACCCCCATCCAGCGCCATCTCTGGCACGACGAGATGCAGCTCGCCTCGGTGCCCGAGCCACTGACCTTCAACACCAACATGATCGGTCCGGTGATCGCCCACTTCGGGTCACCGGAGATGAAGCAGCGCTTCCTGCCCGCCACGGCCAACCTCGACATCTGGTGGTGCCAGGGCTTCTCCGAACCCGATGCCGGTTCGGACCTGGCCTCGCTGCGCACCGTGGCCGTCCGCGACGGCGACCACTACGTGATCAACGGACAGAAGACCTGGACCACCGCCGCCCAGAGCGCGGACTGGATGTTCTGCCTGGCCCGCACCGACCCGGACGCGCCCAAGAAGCAGGCAGGCATCTCGATGCTGCTGTTCCCCCTCGACACCCCTGGCGTGACGGTCCGCCCGATCGAGCTCATCGACGGCGGATTCGAGGTCAACGAGGTATTCCTGGAGAACGTGCGCGTCCCCGCCGACCAGCTCGTCGGCGCGGAGAACCACGGCTGGACCTACGCGAAGTTCCTGCTCGGCAACGAACGCACCGGCATCGCCGCCGTCGGCCAGACCAAGGTGCGGCTGTGGCTCGCCAAGGAATACGCCAAGCAGACCCCACTCGACACCGGCACCCTGCTCGACGACCCGGTCTTCGCCGCCCGCATCGCCGAGCTCGAAAACGAGCTGCTCGCACTGGAACTCGTACAGATGCGGGTCGTGGCCGGCTCGGCCGACGGCGCCCCGAACCCGGTGTCGTCGATTCTCAAGCTGCGCGGTACCGAACTCCAGCAGGCGGTCACCGAACTGCTCGTCGACATCGCCGGACCCGACTCCCTGGCCCGCGAAGGCGATACCGGCGACTGGGCTCGCCGCAGCACCGCCACCTACCTCAACTACCGCAAGACATCGATCTACGGAGGATCCAACGAGGTGCAGCGCAGCATCATCGCTTCGACGATCCTCGGATTGTGAGACACCGTCATGGATTTCGAACTCACCACCGAACAGACCATGCTGCGTGACACCGTGCGCAGCGTGCTGGCCCGCCACTACACCCACGAACATCGCGCCCAGGTCATCGGCACCGATCCGGGCTGGGACCCGCAGGTCTGGTCGACCTTCGCCGAGATCGGCTTGCTCGGGCTCACCATCTCCGCCGAGGACGGCGGGATGGGCGCCGGCCCCATCGAAACGATGCTCGTGCTCGAGGAACTCGGCCGTGTCCTGGCACCCGAACCGGTGCTGGATTGCGCGCTGCTGCCGGGCGCGCTCATCTCCAGGGCCGGGTCACAGCTCCAGCGCAAGCAGATCCTGCCCGAGGTCGCCTCGGGCGAACGCCGCATCGTGTTCGCGCACGGTGAGCCCGGTCTGCGCCCGGTGACGGCCCAGGTCACGACCCAGGCGACGCTGGTGGGCGACGGCTGGCAGGTCAGCGGACGCAAACATCCCGTGGCCTGGGGTGATTGCGCCGACCAGCTCATCGTCAGCGCGGCGCTGCCCGACGGCGGCACCGGACTGTTCCTGATCGAGCCCACCGATTCCGGGGTGACCGTCGCCGGCTACCGCACCCACGACGGCAGACGCGGCGCCGACCTCACCTTCGACCGCACCACCGCGGTTCCCCTGGGCGCCGCGGTCGACGCCGGCGACGCCATCGCCGACATCATCGTCACCGCCCAGGCCGCGCTCGGCGCCGAGGCGATCGGCGCGATGTCGCAAGCGTTGCGACTCACCACCGAATACCTCTCGACCCGCAAGCAATTCGGTGTCCCGCTGCGCAGCTTCCAGACGCTCACCCAGCGCGCCGCCGACATGTACGTATCACTGGAACTGGCCCGGAGCATGAGCCTGTACGCGTCGATGTCACTGGCCGACGGCGTCGCCGACCCCGTCGTCGCGGCCCGCGCCAAACTGCGCATCGGACGCTCCGGCAGGCACATCGGACAGGAAGCGATCCAGATGCACGGCGGCATCGGGATGACCGCCGAATACCCGGTCGGCCACTACACCGCGCGCCTGACCGCCATCGAGCACACCCTCGGTGACTCCGGCGACCACCTGCGCTACCTGGCCGGCCACGTCGCCGACCACCAACTCGCCGAAATCTGAACACCCTGCTCGACATCGCCGCAGGTCAACACATGCGGCGATGTCGAGCAACGACCGGTGACCGACGACCCCGCGCGACCTACCTCGCCGACAGCTGTCACCACGCAGACCGTGACGCCACCACGCCGCAGCGGTCGGGACCGAATGCCGCGGCGCCGACTACAACGTCCGGCACCGCTCGAGCTGTCGCGCGACCATCTGAGCGGGCCATGCGAGAACGGGGCGGTCAGTCGATCGGGCTGTGGCCCAACAGGACCCGGCCGCTGAAGCGGGTCTGCTTGGCGCGGGGCAGGGGATGGAACTGGCAGCCGTGGATGTCGCGGTAGAGGCGTTCGAGGTCGCAGGCGCGGGAATAGCCCGCGCCGCCGGTGGTTTCGATGGCCAGGCGGACCGTGGTGATGAGCGCGTCGGCGGCGACGGTCTTGCGGCTCAGGGCGCGGGCCGCGTAGGCGTCGGTGTTGGCGAAGGTCAGGTCCTCGGAGTCGGCGAACATGGCGGTGATCAGATCCGCCGCGGTCGTGTAGGCGTTGAGCATCTCCCCCGCCGACTGCACCGTGTGGAACTCGGTGCGACCCTCGAGCATACGGGCGGTCAGCTCGACGGCGGTATCGGCGACACCGAGGTAGGCCGCCAACACCAATGGCAGCGCCGCGCCGATCACCACATTCAGCACCGGCGGCCAGGCACCGGCCGGACGGATCAGCGAGACCGCGGCGTCGGGCACGAACACCTCGTCGAGAACGACCGTGTGCGATCCACTGGCGCGCAGCCCGAACGCGTCCCAGGTCTTGTCGATGCTCACGCCGGGCGCGGTCATCGGCACCGCGCAGTGCACGACCTGATCCTCGAAACGGACGCTGGTCACCAGCACGTCCCCGACCTCGCACCCACTCGCGGGCGCCTTCCTGGCACTGACCAGATAGCCGCCGTCGACGCGCACGGCCGTGCCGTTGGAGTCGACCCAGTCCGACGCCCCCGTGCTGACCAGGATCGCGCCCGCCGCGACCTTCGCGAAGACCGCGGAGGCGTCGACACCGTGCTTGTGCCGCCACACCTGCGCGGCCACCAGATGCGAATGCATGGCGAACGCGACCGCGGTCGACGGATCATGGCGACCGAGTTCACGCAGGATCTCCCCCATCTCCTGATGGGTGGCACCGCCCCCGCCGAACTCGACGGGAACGAGCGCGGCCGAGAGGCCGTCGGCACGGAGCCGGTCGAAGGCGGCGACGGAGATCTCGCCGGTGCGGTCCCGCTCGGGGACCTCCGAACGCAGGGATTCACCGAGCAGGCGAGCCAGAGCGACGCGGTCGGTGCGGGAGGTGGTGTCGGGAAATGTGGAAGTCATGTTTCGAAGGTAGGAACCGCCGCGATAACCGGATAGTCCAGAAAGTGGACTCCCCCGGTCCAGAAACTGGACCCCGTCGGCGAGGTGACCATGACTGATACGACCGCAGGCTACGGCCAGTACTGCCCGATCTCCCGCGCGCTCGACGTGCTCGGCGAGCGCTGGTCGCTGCTCATCCTGCGCGACCTCTACCTGGGCACGACCCGCTTCAACGACCTGGCCCGCGGCCTGCCCGGACTGTCGCGCAGCCTGCTCGCCAAACGGCTGCGCCAGTTCGAACGCGCCGGGCTGCTCGACAAGATCGGCGCCGACCACCTGCTCACCGAAGCGGGCACCCAGCTCGAACCGATCCTGTTCGGCCTGGGTGAATGGGGCGCCCGATGGACCTTCGGTGCCCCACAGCACGAAGAACTCGACGCCGCACTGTTGGTGTGGTGGATGCACACCCGCGTCGACACGTCCGGATTCCCGGGCAGACGCCATGTCCTGCAGGTCCGGTTCACCGACGACGTCCGCCGATTCTGGATCGTCGTCGAGGGTTCCACGCCCTCGGTCTGCGAGACCGACCCCGGCTACCCCGTCGACGTCGCCATCATCGCCGATGTGGCCGCCCTTTACGAGGTCTGGCTCGGCCGGATGCCGTTGACCCACGCCCAGCGCACCGGCCGCGTCAGTTTCGCCGGTCCCGCCGCTCTGACCCGCCGCATGCCCACCGTGCTCCAGCTGAGCCCGGTCGCGGGCTATGTCAGCGAAGCGACCCTCACCGAGAACGCCACCGCCCGCGCGTCCTGACCTCGGCCGACCTCACGGCCACAGACGTTCCCGCACCCAGGCCTCGCCTGTGTCGCGGTAGCGCAAGCGCAGGTGTCGACGGTCGTGACTCGCCTGCCAGAACTCGACCTCGACCGGCGCGACCAGGTACCGCGTCCAGGTCTCCGGCGCCACGTCGGGATTCTCGGCGACCCAGCGCTCGGCGTCGCGGACGGCCCGTGACAGCTGCGCCGGATCGTCGAGCACCTGCGACTGTCGTCCGATGAACGCCTCGACCCGCGAGGCCGGCGGTCGGGCGAGGAAGTCCTCGGCGGAGACGTCCGGCGCCGCGGGTGTGACCGGGCCGCGCAGCCGGACCTGACGGCCGCGACCGGGCCAGAAGAACGTCAGCGCCGCCTGCGGAGTCTTGCTCAGCTGCAGGCCCTTCGGGCTTTCCGAGCTGGTAGCGATCGCCCATCCCGCGCGGCCGACGTCCTTCAGGATCACCACGCGCGCGTCCGGAGCGCCCTCGGCGTCCACGGTCGACAGCGTCACCGCGTGTGGGGCCAGCACGTGTTCGCCGGCCTCGTGCAGCCAGTCGAGGAACAGCTCCTGCGGTGTCGACGGTGCCGAGTCCGGGTCGAAGTCCGGCAGGTCGTCGGGAAAGGACGCCCAGCCACGCAAGGAAACCATGCCCCGACCGTACGGCCATCGACCATTCGACCGATACCGCCGCCGCGGGGATTCGCGTGGACGAGCTCCGATTTCACCTCTGGACAACACAATCGACCCGTTGTTACTTTCGAGTAACTTAGGTGCGGGGTGGTCGCACCGAAACGCCGACGGGGGTTGAGCATGCCGAATTCCACAGCACAGGGACGCAGTGCCGGAATCGTGGGAGGTGGCATCGGCGGCCTCGCCGCCGCGATCGCACTGCGCAAGGCGGGCTGGCAGGTGACCGTCTACGAGCGGGCGCCCGGGTTCACCGAAGCGGGCGCGGGAATCTCACTGTTCCCCAACGCGCTCACCGCACTCGACGCACTCGGCATCGGCGCCGAGATCCGCGCCGCGGGAGTCGGCGCCGTTCCCGGCGCGATCCGCAATTCCGCAGGCCGCGCCCTGTTCACCCGCTGGGCGAAACCACTGCCGGGCGGTTTCGCCGTGCCGCACCGCGCGGAACTCATCGCACTGCTCCTGCGCGCACTGCCGGACGAATGCCTGCGGCCGGGGAGCACGATCGACGACGTCGACCCGGACGGAACACTGCGCGTCGACGGAGAGACCGCGCGCCACGACCTGATCGTGGCGGCCGACGGAGTGCACAGCGCGATCCGGCAGCGCCTGTGGCCCGGCGACACCGCCGTCCGGCACACCGGAATCACCGCGTGGCGAGGAGTCCTCGACACTCCGGCTCCCGACTTCGTCGGCGGCATGGTCGGCGTGCGCGCGGAGTTCGGCGTACTGCCGATGCCGGGAGCCCGTACCTACTTCTTCGCCGCCGCCCAGCCCGGCATCGACAGCCTCGACCACTTCGCCGACTGGGCCGCGCCTGTGCCCGACATCCTCGCCGCGGCCGACCCGGCGCGCATCCTGCGCGACGAGTTCCTGGAGGTGCCGGTGCCGCGCACCCTCACCCTCGGCAAGGTCGCGTTGGTGGGCGACTCGGCGCACGCGATGCGCCCGGAACTCGGGCAGGGCGCGGCCATGGCACTCGAAGACGCGGTGACCCTCGCCGCCCACGCACCCGACCTGCGCGCGTATTCGAAGGCGCGACGGCGGCGGGTACGGACGGTGTCGTGGCTGTCGCGCCAGGCCACCGGCAACAACATGCCCGATTCCCCGCGAAGCGCGGCCATCCGCGACGCCACCGCCCGGGTCGTGCCCGATGTCGTGGCCCTCTCCGCGACGTCGCGGCTGTTCCGCTGGCGGGCGCCGATCATCCACGTACTCTGAAAACGTGGCGGTTATCACTACCGGCCCCACCGTGTTGGCAACGGTCGTAATCAAAACGTTAGGGTTCAGGCATGGTACGTCACGGAGCAGCACACACCGACTCGGACGTGCCGAATGTTCCTCTCCCCCAGCAACATCCGGCACGCCTCGAACTCGTCGACACCCCCGAAACCCCGTCGGACCCCGCTGACGACCATTTCCCACGACTCGGCGACACCAGTTTCCTCACCACCGCGGCCCGGCACCGCCTCGCCGCCTTCATCCACACCAAGCTCGCCGAGCTCGCCGAAATGCCGTGAACGCCCGCCGATGACCTAGGCTCGAACGCCAGGAGTCATCGGCGGCGGACTGATTCACGCGAGGAGTGGCGAGGTGAGCGGCAGCGACGCAGCGGTCGTCCTTCCCGAACAGGTCCGGACCGAACTGCGGCGCGGCGTGCGCAGCGTCCTGGTCGACACGGCCGCGCTGCGCCTGGTCCGCGAACGATTCGACGACGGCCAAGCCGCCGCCCTGCGCCGCTACCTCGAAGCCTCCCAGTCCGCGAACACCCTGCGCGCCTACCGCACCGACTGGATCGCCTGGGCGGGTTGGTGCGCGGCCGAGCACCGGCAGGCGCTGCCCGCCGACCCCCTCGACGTCGCGGTATACCTGGCCGCGGCCGCCGACGCCCGGCGCGACAACGGCTCCTGGGCCTTCAGCCCCGCGACGCTGGACCGCAAGTCGGCCGCCATCGCCGCCGTGCACGCCGCCAACGGATTACCCTCGCCGACCCGCTCCGACGTCGTCCGGCTGACCCTGCGCGGCATCCGGCGCACCCGCCGCACCCCACCGACTCGCAAACGACCCGTCCTGCTGCACACCCTCGACCAGCTGCTCGCCGAACTCCCCGACGCCGGCTGGCCCACCGAACCCGCCCGCCGCCGCGACGCCCTCGCCCTGCTGGTCGGTTTCGCCGGCGCTCTGCGCCGCAGCGAACTCGCGGGCCTGCGCGTCAGCGACGTCCATGTGCGCACCGACCACTCCACCGGCGAACCACTGCTCGTCGTCCATCTGCCGACCACGAAGACCGACCCGACCGGCGTCGCCGAACAGCGCATCGCCCTGCCGCGCGGCAAGCATCCCCGCACCTGCCCGATCTGCGCCTTCGCCGACTGGGTGCGCCTCCTGGAAGTGCACGCGGCAGCGGGCGACCTCGGCGCCCGTTCCTGGACCGCCGATCACCCCGTCCCCGATACCACGATTCACCGCTGCCACGGCTTCACCGGCACGCCCCTGGCGACCGACACCGAGCGACCACTGTTTCCGACCATCAACCGCCACGGCTCCATCGGCGCGTCCCCCTTGTCCGGCCGAGCCGTCGCTGAACTCGTCAAACGCTACGCCGCCCGCGCCGGCCTCGACCCGGACCTGTTCTCCGGTCACTCCCTCCGCGCCGGATTCGCCACCCAGGCCGCCCTCGGCGGCGCCAGTGACCGCGAGATCATGCGCCAGGGCCGCTGGTCCAACCCCCGTACCGTCCACGGCTACATCCGCACCGCGAACCCCCTCGAGGACAACGCCGTCACCAAACTCGGCCTCTGACACCCCGCCGGCACGGTGGGTAGCGTCGTGTCAGTCAGCGATGCGGTCCAGGCGGAAGATGCGGAACTCGCGACCACCGGAGCGTTCGAACTCCATCTCGTAGCCGGGCCAGAACTCGACGGCCTGGTCCCATACACGCTTGCGCTCGACGCCGGTGATCTCGGCGACCGTCACCGGGAACGCGGAGCTGCTGTTGTAACGGACCGAGGCCGTGCGCGCCGCACGCAGGTTCGCCGACCACGCCGGGTGCTCGGGCTTACCCCAGTTGGACCCGACCAGATAGAAGCCGTCGCCGTCGGGGACGCACAGTAGCGAGGTCGTGCGCGGCTGCCCGGACTTGCGCCCGACCACGGTGACCTCGATCGACGGCAGGCCGGCCAGATCCAGAACTCCCCACCGGCCGCCACTGAGCTTGCGGAGCAGTCGTTCGGTCGGCAGCACGATGCCCGCGCCGCGCATCACCCAGGGCTGTGCCGCGAATTCACGTGCGAGGGCAGGTAAGGGATTCCACGCCATCCTCGAATCCTGTCTCGAGCGGAACGGATACCTCGACTCGGGACCGGCCGCTGAGAGGCAACTCACTCACCTTCCCGGAGTGCCGGGGGCGACATGCGGAGCGCCGCCGCCCGCCCCCTCGTCCATGCGAGTGAGCGGTGATGACATGAGGACATGTCGAGAACGTGAGTGGGTTGAACGGGGTAGGTGAGCATCAATAAATAGATGCGCATATCTACGTAACATCATGTTTCAAATGCCAGTTCGCTGCTCTTCGGGCGCCGCACCGACGCGATTCCCGGAATCCGTGGTCCCGATGACGCACACTGGACCACTCCCCCACCCTTCCTCTCAGGAGCGAGTGCCATGCCCTCCCCCAGCGGTCGCCGATTCCTCGCCGCCGTCGCCATGGCCGCCACGGCACTCCTGGCGGCCAGCCCCTCCCCTGCCATCGCCCGTCCACCGGCGCCGACTCACCTCGCCTCACTCGGCCCCGAATTCCTTTGGGGCGTAGCCGCTTCCGGATTCCAGGCCGAAGGCGATGCGCCGGACAGCAATTGGCGCCGTTACGCGGCCTCGGGTGCCACCCAGGACCCCTATCTGAACTCGGTGGACTTCCGCACCCGGTACCGCTCCGACATCGCCCTCGCCGCGGATCTCGGTGTGCGCGTGTACCGCATCGGCATCGAGTGGGCGCGGGTGCAACCACAACCCGGCGTCTGGGACGAGAGCGCACTCGCCTTCTACGACGACGTCGTGCGCGCGATCACCGACGCGGGGATGCGCCCGATGCTCACCCTCGACCACTGGGTGTACCCGGGTTGGACCGCCGACCGTGGTGGCTGGCGCGATCCCGAGATCGTGTCGAACTGGCTCGCCAACGCGCGGGCGGTGGTCGACCGTTTCGCCGGCGTCGACCCCCTGTGGGTGACCTTCAACGAGCCGACGTTCTATCTGGTCAACGAAGTGCGCAAGGGCGGGATCGGCGTGGCCGACGCCCCTGCCATGACCGACCGAATCGCCCAGGCGCACAACAACATCTACGACTACATCCACTCCGTGCAGCCCGGAGCGCGGGTCACCAGCAATATCGCCTTCATTCCCGGCGTCGACGACGCGGTCAGCGGGCCACTGCTCGACCGCATCGCGGCCCGTCTCGACTACATCGGCATCGACTACTACTACGGTGTCTCCCCCACCCAGCTCACCGTCCCCGACTTCGACCGACTCTGGACACTGCCCCTGCAATCCGAAGGCATCTACTACGCCCTCGACCACTACACCCGCCGATTCCCCGGCAAGCCGCTCTACATCGTCGAGAACGGCATCCCCACGGAGAACGGTCTCCCACGCGCGGACGGCTACACCCGCGCCGACTCCCTGCGCGACACCGTCTACTGGCTGCAGCGCGCCGTCGCCGACGGGATCCCGCTGATCGGCTACAACTACTGGAGCCTGACCGACAACTACGAATGGGGTTCCTACACACCACGTTTCGGGCTGTACACGGTCGATGTGCTGACCGACCCGACGCTGACCCGTACCCCGACCGACGCTGTCGCGGCCTACCGCGCGATCACCGCGGGCGGCGGCGTCCCCGCCGACTACCGCCCGACCCGCGCACCGGTCCCGTGCTCGCTGGTCGACGCGGCGACGAGCTGCACCGATCCCGTGTCGGTCCCTCGGTAGCGGTTTCCGCGCGTGCCGGGTGCTCTACACTCGGGCGGGTGTCGAGCGCAACGTCACGCCCCTCCAGCGCCGTGAGCGGCAGACAAGCCCGATGGCAACCGCACAACGACAGCCGCCGGGAGCGGATCGTGCTGTCGGCGGTCGAATTGCTCGAGCAGGCGCCCGCCGGGGTCGAGGTGCCGATCGTCCAGATCGCCGAGCACGCCGGCCTCGCGAAATCGGTGGTGTACCGGCAGTTCGCGGGCCGCGACGAACTCGACCGGCGGATCAGGAGCGAGATCGCCGACCGCTTCGTCGCCGACATCGAAGACGCACTCGACATCGCGGACGGATCCATCAACAGCATTCTCGTGCGCACGGTCGGTGCCGTGGTCACCTGGATCGAGGACCACCCCCGGCTGCACGAGTTCCTGCGGACGGGTCCGTCGGACGACGACTCCGAGATCGACGCGATGAGCGCGCTGATCGGCACCATCGCGGCGTCGACCCGGGCGCTGGTCACCGGCCTCGCCGGTGTCGTCGGCGTGAGCGACGACGGCTCGGCCGACACGATGACCTTCGCCATCGTGTCGATGACCGAGGCCACCGTCACCCGCTGGGCCAACGACCCGCAGCCGGTGCTGACCAGGGACCAGTTGATCGAGGAGGTCGCCTCCTACGCCTGGCACGTGGTCGACGGTGTCGCCCGCCGCCACGGCCTGACCCTTGATCCCGATCAGCAGCTGGTCGACATCATCACCCGACTCGCCACGAGCTGATCCGCCGTCAGGCGACCCGGCGATGTCCGCGCTCGGGCTCGCTGCGGTAGCGCGAGGCCGGGCCGTCGACACCGAGCGTGCGCCACAACCGCCGGGCGATCGGATTCATCAGGCCGAGGTCGTCGGCGAGCTTGCGCATGTCACCGAAGTAGCCCGACAGGATCTTGCGCGAGTGCTCCGACTTCCAGAACGCCTGCTCGATCACCTCGTGGGGAATGCCGAATTCGCGCTCGAACGACCGCGGTGGCGCCATGATCTCTCCGGCCAGCCAGCGCATGGCGATCGGGAACGCCACCGAACACGCGCCCCGGTTGAATTTGCCCATCCGGCTGATGTGCGCAGCCAGGAACTCACCGGCGAAGGAGATGTGCCGCGCTTCCTCCGCGATGTGGATCTCCATGGTCCGCAACACCATCGGCGGCATGGACGCACCCTCGCGGATGACCGCCTTCTGATAGTGATCGATCGGTTCCTCGCCGCCGAGGATGCCGATGAACAGGATCGTGTGGGCGTAGCCGCCCGCGACACCGATCAGCGGCGAAAGCGCCTTGAACATCGGGCGCATACCGGGCACGTCCACCCCGATGCGATTCACCAGCTCCTGGAACATCTGGATGTGGTTGCACTCTTCGGTCATCTCGTGCAAGCAGTACCGGAACTCGGGCGAGCCGTTCGGCAGCTTCATGATGTACTGCATCATTCCGCGGATCAGGATGCTCTCGAAGGCCGCGCCCACCTTGATCGTGTTCGCGATTCGCCATTTCCCGATCGCGATCTGCCGATCCAGCGGCTGGTCGCGATACCACTGCGTGGCACCCAGCGGGTCGACGTCGGGCGAGAGAACCCAGCGCACGTCGTCCGGGTCAAGGGCGAGCTCCGGCGAATCCCAGTCGATATCGAGGTAGGGATCGAAATGCCGGTCGACCGACCCCTGCGAGAGGGTCGCCAGCGCATCTCGGTACTCCTCGGTGATGAGTCCGCCACGGCTCGATTCGGTCAGCGTCATCGGTGCCTCCTCGGTTCGCGTCCGGCGTCGGCGCTGTAAGCGTCGTCACACCGGTTGATCCGAGAATAACTGAGACCCACAGTCCCACACAACCCGCCACACCGACTTGTGACCGCCGATCGCGAACCGCTATTCGACGAGGAGCACGACCAGCCGGCGCGCGAGATCGGCATCGCCGGGACCGCCCAGCCAGACCAGGGGGCGGCGGGGGTCGAGGCGGTCGAGGGCGTCGGGCAGGGAGCCGAAGACACGCTCGGCGCGCAGGACACAGACCTGAGGAACCACTTCGGAGACGTCGGGACCGCCGTCGACGTCGAGAGCGAGAGAGCCGGTCGAGGCGTCGCCCGCCACCGCGTCGCGGACGACGGCGTCGCCGGAGTCCGCCGCACCCGAGCCGCGGTGCACGACCTCGTGCCCGGGCGCGCTCGCCCAGTGATCGAGCCAGGCCGGGCCCGGTTCGACCGCGGCCTGGACCGAGCGCACGCTCATGCCGTACAAGACGTCGGCGACCGCGGCCGGGAGGCCGGCGAGGTCGACGGTACGAACGAGGGAGCCGTGGTCGCGCAACCGTTCGGCGAACTCGGCCAGGACCGCGGCACGCTCGGCGGGATCGACATCGTCGCCGTGCCGTGAGGTCCGGCGCAGAGGGACTCGGCGCTCGTCGTCGGGTAGGTCCAGCAGCCCGTCACGGACGCGACGCAACATCTCCTCGCGAGAATTCACTCGGGCACTCCCGTTCGTTGGCGACGCCGGTGGACATCGCCGTACACACATCTCTCTTTCCACATACCGTGGGAATCACCTCGTTCGCTACGGTACCGACCGGTCCACAGTAGGCGGTCCGCCACACCGGACCGAATGGCTAGTTCACGGCTACTCGGCCGAATCCGAGCATTCGCAGCATCTGGTCGATCTGGAGGTCGAACACCTCGGCCCGATCGGCGAAGGTGTCGCGGCCGTACATGTCGAAGACATCGAAGTTCACGGCGCCGAACAGGGTCGTCCAGGCGGTGAGGCCGCCCACGATCAACCAGTCCGGGGCGGTCATGCCGAATTGCTCCCGGATTGCGGTGAAGTCGGCCGACGTGGCGGTCGACACGACCGGCTCGACGGCGGGAGCGCCGAGCTGTCCGGCGCGGAAGGCGCTGTCGATGATGCCGAGCAGCGTCGCGATCACCCGGATTCCGGGGGTCTCGGTGTCCTCGGCGGGGGCGGCGTAGCCCGGCACGGGCGTGCCGAACAGCAATCCGTACCAGGCGGGCTCGGCCAGCGCCCAGGTCCGCACCGTCCGGGCGACCACCCGGAACCGCGTCGCCGGGTCGTCGGGCGCGTCGGCCAGTGCCGCGTCGACCGCGTCGCCGAGCGCGTTGTAGCCGTCGACGACGAGCATCGTCAGCAATTCGTCGCGGCTGCGCACGTACCGGTACACCGCCGACGACACGACCCCCAGATCACGGGCGACGGCGCGCAGCGACAGCGCGGCCGCGCCCTGCGACGCCAGGTGCTCGCGGCCGATCCGCTTGATGTCGGCGAGGGTCTGGGCGCGCGCCAGTGCCCTCGGCCCCGGTCGATCGGTACTCATCCCCCGATCATCGCGCACCCGCGGCCCGGTCCAGTCGCCGCCGCTGGGCTGTGTCGTCGGCCGGCTCGACGACTCCGGCCGCGCGTTCGATCTCCGCGGCGAAGGTCGCGCCGCCGACCTCCCAGGCCATGGCCAGGAACTGCTCGCGGAACCGGCTCAGGTCGACACCGATGTCCTCGCCGCCGTAGCCGGTGCCCGCGGCGGCGCGCACCGTGCGCACCACGTCGTCGGCCAGATCGGCGATCCGCTCCCGGATCAGCGTGCGCAGGACGCCGCTGAGCGTGATGTCGGTGCCGACGTCGTAGAGCACGAGCGCGCCCTTGAGCATCGGACGGTCGGGCACGAACCAGGCGTCGTCGCGACGTTCGAGATAGCCCGCTCCGATGAGCTCGGCGAGGACGTCGGTGCCGCGGTCACCGAGCAGCTCGATCAGCTCGGCGTCGTCGACGATCACCGCCCGCTCCCCCGCCTGCACGGCGCGCGGATCGAACAGCGTGCGCCAATCGCCCGCACCGGGCGACGGCTCGGCGTCGAACACCTCGCGGATGGCGTCCAGGCGCAGCCCGCGGGCCTGCATCGCGACGATGTCGCGTAACCGGTCCAGGTGCGCGTCGGAGTAGACGACCTCCTTGCCCGCGCGGCCGGGTTTCGGCAGCACGCCGAGCGAGTGGTAGTAGCGGATGGTGCGCGCCGCGACGCCGCTGACGTCGGCGAGTTCCGCTCGGGTATATCGGGGCACCCGACCAGCATAGGGCCGCCCGCGCCGGACTTTGACAGCTCTGGCTGTCGACGTTAGCGTTACCGAGGTCACTGTCGACACCGATCGAGGAGCCCTCGTATGTCCGATCGCACCACCGACTTCGACGTCTTGATCGTCGGCTCCGGCTTCGGTGGCAGTGTCACCGCGCTGCGCCTGGTCGAGAAGGGCTACAAGGTCGGCATTCTCGAGGCGGGTCGCCGGTTCGCCGATGACGAACTGCCCAAGACCAGCTGGGACCTGCGCAAATTCCTGTGGGCACCCAAGCTCGGCTGCTTCGGCATCCAGCGCATCCACCCCCTGCGCGACGTCCTGATCCTCGGTGGCGCCGGAGTCGGCGGTGGTTCGCTGAACTACGCCAACACCCTCTACGTGCCGCCGGAGCCGTTCTTCCAGGACGCCCAGTGGCGCGACATCACCGACTGGCGCGCCGAGCTCACCCCGTACTACGAGCGGGCCCAGAAGATGCTCGGTGTGGTGCGCAACCCGCACATGACCCCCGCCGACGAGATCTTCAAGGCCGTCGCCGAGGACATGGGCGTCGGCGACACCTTCGTGCAGACCCCCGTCGGCGTCTTCTTCGGTGATCCGGGCAAGACCGTGGCCGACCCGTACTTCGGTGGCGCGGGCCCCGAGCGCACCGGGTGCGTGGAATGCGGCGACTGCATGGTCGGCTGCAAGTTCGGGGCCAAGAACACCCTCGTCAAGAACTACCTGTACCTCGCGGAAAAGGCCGGGGCGCAGATCATTCCGATGACGACCGTGACTGCCCTGCGTCCGCTGCCCGACGGCACCTGGGACGTCGCGACCGAGCGCACCGGCGCCTGGGTCCGCAAGGACCCCAAGACCTTCACCGCCGAGCACGTCGTGCTGGCCGCGGGCACGCTCGGCACGCAGAAGCTGCTGCACTCGATGCGCGATCAGGGCGTGCTGCCGAACCTGTCGGACAAGCTCGGCCTGCTGACCCGCACCAACTCCGAGTCCATCGTCGGCGCGGCGACCAAGACGCTCGCCCCCGGTCAGGACTTCACCAAGGGCGTCGCGATCACGTCCTCGATCCACCCGACGCCCGACACTCACGTGGAGCCGGTGCGCTACGGCAAGGGCTCCAACTCGATGGGCCTGCTACAGACCCTGATGGTCGACGGCGGCGGCAAGGTCCCGCGCTGGCTGCGCTTCCTCGGTGTCGCACTCCTGCATCCGTTGCTGCTGCTGCGCTTCCTGAGCGTGAAGAACTGGAGCGAGCGCACCATCATCTCGCTGGTGATGCAGCACCTGGACAACTCGATCACCACCTACACCAAGCGCGGGCTGTTCGGCGGGCGCAAGCTGACCTCCAAGCAGGGCCACGGCGAACCGAATCCGACCTGGATCCCGGCGGGCAACGATGTCACCCGTCGCGTCGCGGAGAAGATCGGCGGCGTCGCGGGCGGCACCTGGGGTGAAGTCTTCAACGTCCCGCTCACCGCGCACTTCCTCGGCGGTGCCGCGATCGGCGCCGATCGCGACCACGGCGTGATCGACGCCTACCACCGCGTCTTCGGCTACCCCACCCTCAGCGTCGTCGACGGCGCCGCCGTCTCGGCCAACCTGGGCGTGAACCCGTCGCTGACCATCACCGCCCAGGCCGAGCGCGCGGCCGCCTACTGGCCGAACAAGGGCGAGGTCGACACCCGCCCCGACCAGAGCGCCGGCTACACCCGCATCGACCCGGTCGCCCCGCACCAGCCCGCCGTCCCGGCAGGCGCCCCCGCCGCCCTGGTCCTGCCGATCATCGAGATCCGCAGCAAGGAGCAGACCGCGGGCTGACCCCCGTCGCGAAAATCGGCCCCGGACAACGGTTCACCCGTTGCCCGGGGCTGTTTTGTTTCTGGTCACGGCAGCTCGGCCCGGGACTGCGACCCGGGCGGGTGACGCCAGCGCAGACGAGTCTCCTGCCGACATGTAGTTGTGCGATCGAACTAATTGGTTGTACGGTCGAACTATGTCGAACGAACCTGCCGCGAACCCGGACGTCGATCGTCTGCAAAGCGGCGTTGTCGCCTTCGTGCGAGCGTTCGGGTTGCACCAACCCGACACGACGCCGTGCGGGCAGACGATCCCGATATCCCAAGCGCATGCACTGACCGAACTCGCCGCACGGCAACCGATCAACCAGTCCGAACTCGGCATGATCCTGCGACTGACCAAAAGCACGGTCAGCCGGATGGTCGGGCTGATGGAAGGGCGCGGCTGGATCGAGCGAGTCCGCGGCGGCGCGGCCGATGGACGCATGGTCCTACTGCGGCTCACCGACAGCGGTGAGCGGGTGGCCGCGGACATCTCGGCCGCCCGGCGCACGCGAATGGAGACCTTCCTCGGCCGCATCCCGACAGCGCAGCGAGACGCTGTGCTGCAAGCACTTTCGACCCTGACAGAGGCTGCAGATGAACATTGACAACATGTCCGGCCGTACCCGTGCCGTGGTATCGGTCTTCCTCGCGCTCATCGTCGCCGCCGGCGGACTGTGGTGGGCGTCGACACGGGAAGTCTCCCCGTCAGGCCTGGTGGAACGGCGGGCAGAGGTCGCCGACCGAGGCGCCGCCGTCATGCCGTTCGATCTGACCGAGACCACCCACTCCTTCGTGCCCACCCCCGACGGCGGACAGCAAACCGTCACCGCCAACGACCTCGCCGGGACAGAGCAGACCCGGCTGATCCGCGAACACCTCACCGCAGAGGCAGCGAAGTTCGCCGCGGGCGATTTCACCGATCCCGCAAGAATTCACGGCGACCAGATGCCCGGACTGGCCGAACTCCGGGCAGGCGCGGGTCGCATCACCGTTCGCTACGAGGAACTGACCGCCGGTGCGGCCCTGCACTACTCCTCGGCCGACCCCACACTGGTCGACGCACTGCACCGATGGTTCGAAGCCCAATCCAGCGATCACGGTACCGATCACCACAGCACCGATGTCGGTCTCCGTTGAGCCGGCCTGTTCGTTTCCCTCCGGCCGACCAGCAAACGGGCGGACGCTCAACCAGAGGTTCGACATCGGCGGCACCCGCGTACCGCGCCGGAAACCGACACCGCCTCAGCGTTCGCTCTGTGTGGTTCCCGACGCCGGGATGGATGGTGTGACCAGTGCCGAGTACTTGTGCTCGGCGATGATGTCGCTGAGCCGGAACACCGCACGCGGATTCGGCAGCAGGTGGCGTTTCGCGAACACGGCGAAGCACCGTATTCGTAGGATTCGAGGAACTGTTCCATGTCCCGCCAGGTACCCGGGATATCGGTCACACCGAGGTGTTCGGACACGCCGCGCCAGTGGATCAGCTGGGCGCGGCGCTCGTTCTCGCTCAGTCCGGGAGCTCCGACGACCTGTCGCAGCAGGCGGTCGTAGATGAGGGTGAAGACGGCGGCGCTGTGCTGGAAGGTATGCACGGGCATCGGCCAGTTGCGGGCAACGCCGGAGTGCCAGTTCCGTACGTAGCCGAGGCTTTCGACGCTGGTGGGGCTGGATACGCCGTCGTCGACCCAGGAGAAGAGGTGGAACATGGTTTCGTCGGCGCGCCGGATTCCGTGGCCGTAGAGCATCCCGGTGCCGTTGCGGTCCACCGATTCCGCCGAGACCGGCGGACCGGCGAAACGGACGAATCCGACGGTATAGAACAGGTGCACCGCGAGCAGGCTCTTCGGGAGGAGCTGGCAGCTGGTCAATCTCACGATCCGTTCGCTGTCCACCTCCGGATCGAGTCGTTCGATCTCGGTGCGAATCCAGTGGAAGCCACGCTTGTCGTTTGCCATCGGGGTACTCCTGTCAATCGTTCACTACGGCGGGGGTTTCGGACTTCGGCTCCGCGTCCGTGGCCGGACTCGTGCGCAGCAAGGCGATGGTCAGCACGGCGCCGATCGCGGCCAGCGCGGCGGCGCCCGCGAAGGCGACGTTCAGGCCCGTCCGGTAGGCGTCGACTGCCGGGGACTGCCGAGCCACCACATCGGCGAGCAGCAGAACAGCCGTGACTCCGACCCCCGATCCGACACGCTGTGCGGTGTTGACGATGCCCGCCGCGATCCCGGCGTCGCTTGGGGAAACGGAGGTGACCGCGGGGACGGTGACGCCGACGAACGCGGCGGGCAGGCCGACGCCGAGCAGCACCGCCCCGGGCAGCACGTCGATCAGGTAGTTGCCATGCTCGGGCAGACGAGCGAACCAGGCCATGGCCAGCGCCTGTAGCCCGAGGCCCGCAGCCAGCACCCGCCAGGCACCCAGCCGATCCAGCGCGTACGGGATCAGCGTCCGGGAGACCACCACGTTCACCACGGCCACCGGTAGCACCGCGAGGCCGGAGCCGGTCGGACTGTAGTGCTGAGTGTTCTGCAGGTACAGCGCCAGCAGGGCGAAGGTGGGCACGTGCGCCGCACCGACCAGCGCGTTGACTACGGCCGACCCGCTCACCTGGCGAACGGCGAACAGCCGCAACGGCATCAGCGGATGCGCGCTCCGCGCCTCGAGGAGTACGAAGCCCGCGAGCAGGGCGAGCCCGGTCACCAGCAGACCCGACGCCGCGGTGCGCGTCGACTCGCCGCCGAGGGCGCCGATGGCATATCCGGTGATCAACAGCCCCACCGTGCCGGTGATCGCACCCGGCACGTCGAGCCGACGCAGCGCCCGGACGGATGGCGCCGGATCCGGCGGGAGCACTCGGACGTAGGCCAGCGCCAGCACACCCACGGGCAGGTTGATCAGGAAGATCGACGGCCAGCCGAACAGATCGGTGAGTGGTCCGCCGACCGCGGTGCCGATGGCCGCGCCCGCCGCCCCCATCGCACTCCACACGCCGAAGGCGCGGTTGCGTGCCGTGGGTTCGGTGAACGTCAGGGTGAGCAGTGCCAGTTGCGCGGGGATGACCACGGCCGCGCCGAGGCCCTGCAATGCCCGGGCCGCGATGAGGACCGCCGGGGTCGGCGCGAATCCGGCCAGCGCGGACGCCACCGTGAAGACTGCGAGCCCGCCCGCGAACACCCGGCGTGGTCCGAGCAGATCGGCGGCGCGCCCGCCGAGCAGCATGAATCCGCCGAAGGCGAGGAGGTAGGCGTTGGTCACCCAGCCCAATCCCGCTTCGTCGAGCCCGAGGTCCGCGCCGATGCTGGGCAGCGCCACATTCAGCACGGTCGTGTCCAGGAAGACCACCAGCTCGACCATCGTGATCAACAGCAGGACCAGCCGGTCCTTCGGCGCGAGTACAACCTTGCTCGGCATGAGCACAACCCTTTCGCTAGAGCGTAACTCTAGTCAGATTTCACTAGAGTTACGCTCTAGTCAAGTAGTATGCGAGGCATGACAGGCAAGAACACCGGTGTGCGAGCAGCCAGGACAACGGCCAACCGAGAAAAGATGCTGGCAGCGGCACGGGAACTGTTCACCACCCGCGGCTACACACCGACCACGATGAAGGCCATCGCCGATCAGGCCGGCATGGCGGTGCAGACGCTGTACTTCACCTTCGCCACCAAGCGCGCGATCCTGTCCGAACTACTCGACGTCGAGATCGCCGGCGACACCGAACCGGTCGCCACCATGGACCGTCCCTGGTTCACCGAGGCCCTCGCAGCGGCGCCCGCCGAGCAGATCCGGCTTCAAGTCGCCGCAGCGGCAACGATTTTCGCTCGGGTCAGCCCGTTGCTCGAGGTGATTCGGTCGGCCGCGGCGACCGACCCGGAACTCGCCGAGATCTGGGAAACCAACGTCGCCCAACGTCACCTGGTCCAACTTCGTCTGGCCGAGGCCCTCGCCGGCAAGACGACGCTGCGCGGTGGCATCACCGCTGCCCGCGCCGCCGACATCGCTCTTGCCACACTGGCCCCCGAGACCTACCGCCTACTCGTCCACCAACGCGGCTGGACGGATGCCGAGTGGGCGTCGTGGGCCACCGACGCGCTCACACGGCAACTGCTCCCCTCAGCACGACTCCGCGGCGACTCCGTCGAAGCGCTCGCGCCCGAGGAAACCCTGTGAGTGTGCTGGTCCTGGGCGGATACGGAGCCGTCGGAGGCCATCTGGTACGGCTACTGCGCGCACGAGGTGTACCGGTGCTCGCGGCCGGACGCGATGCGGCACGCGCGGACCGCGTGCTCGATGTCGCCCTGGTGGACAGTGTCGTCTCCGCTCTCGACGGAGTCTCGATCGTGGTGAATTGCGCAGGCGTCGAGGACATTGGGCTCGCGGAGGCGTGCGCCTGCCGCGGGATCGCCTTCCTCGAGATTTCCGCGACCTCCGGCTACGTGCAGGCATTGGAGCGCGTCGAGGGGCCTGTCGTCCTGGGGGTCGGATTGGCGCCCGGCCTGACGACCCTGCTCGCCGTCGACGTGCTCTCACGCGACCCCGGCCCCGTCGACATCATGGTCGGTCTCGGTTCCGGGGAACACCACGGCGCCGCCGCCACCGCCTGGACCTACCGGCTGATGGGACAACACTTCCCCGACCCCGACGGCACCAGCGTCCGCAACTTCACCGAACCCGCGCAATTCACCATTCCCGAATACGCGGGATACCGGCCGTTTCCCGCGCTGCGCGCCGACTTCGTCGACCAGCACCGACTCACCCGCGAATTCGCAGTACCAGTCCGCAGCTACCTGAGACTGGACTCCCGCCTCGCCACCGCCGGGCTGGCAGCACTCACCTGGGCACCCGCACTACGGGCGGTGGTTCCGCATCGAATGCCCGGCGGCGACAGATGGGTTGTGCTCGTGCGAGCATTCGATGGGTCCTCACGCTGGGCCAGCGGCCGTGGACAATCGCTGGCCACTGCCGTGGTCGCCGCCACCGCAGTCCGGGAGATGGCGCACCACCGCATAACCGCGCCGACATGGATTCACGAACTTCTCGAGATCGAGATGCTTCGGCATGATCTATCAGCGATCGGTGTCAGGTTCTGACAATCGCTTCGCCTTGTCCTCCCCGCGGCGCGGATCAGCTCGCCCGCCGACTCGGAGATTGTCTTCGCCGGTAGCTTCGTCCTCCCGATCTCAGAGGGCGTTGATCCGGGCCAGCGCCTCGAACGCCAGGTCCGCGGCCTGCCACAGGGCGGTGATCTCGGTTCGGACGGTGGGAGCGAGGGCGGGGTCCTGGAGGGCTAGGCCGTTGGTGAAGATGACGACGTTGGCGCCGAGATCAGCGGCGATGAGCAGCTGTTCGGTCGCTACTCCCGCGCCGAAGAGCTGGTCGAGTCCTTCGCCGACGAAGTAGAACCGCCACAGCGGGCCGAGGTCGGCCCCGTAGACGGCCTTGGTGCGCTCGACGATCAGATCGCCGGCGGCGGCGATACCGGCGACGATCTCGAAATAGTCCGGCGCGTTCTCCGGCCGGCTGCCCACGGCCGCAACCGAATACGTCAGGTCCACGGTCAGGTGGGCGTTGTAGCCCGCCATCGCGGTGCGGGCGCGCGAGGCGCCGCAGTCCCGCGCGAGCGCGAAGTAGTGGGCCCACTGCGGCTCGGCGACGCCGCCGGTGAACTCGGCGTACAGGTTGTCGAGGAAGCGTCGCAGCAGTTCGGTACTGATCGCGTGCGCGTACTCTCGGTCGACGAAGGCGCCGGGGTCGCGCTGCAACGGCATGACGGCGGCGTATTCGACGCCGTCGAGCCCGATTGCGAACAAGCCGCGCAGATCTCGGTGGTCGACGAGGATCTCGGTGATCCGATGATGCCGGGCGACGGCGTCCTCGAGGCGGGCGAGACCGTCGGCGCCGGTGATCGTCGAGGTGTCGGAAAGCCGCACGATCTCGGCGATGTCGGCGGCGGACAGTGTCGACCCGCAGGCGGTGTCACGCACCGCCGCGCTCGCCGGTGCCGCGACGAGCGCGGGCAAGGTCATGATCACGGCCGCGGCGAAGGCGGCGATCCCGCTCGAAACACGCACCCGCAGATTTCATCATTCGCACGGCCGAACCGCAGCGCGCGACACGGCGACCGGCGCGTCCACTGCCACGCACCTCGCGTGCAATAGCCTGGGCAGATGCCGGAAACCATTGCGATTTCAGGGGCCAGTGGACAGATCGGCGGGCGGGTCGCCCGGCTGCTCGCGGACTCGAGCGCACCGCTGCGGTTGCTCGGCCGGCGCCTCGACCGCCTGCCGGCCATCGCGGGCGCGAGCCGGGCGGTCCTCGATTTCGCCGATCCGGCGACGGTGGCCCCCGCGCTGGAAGGTGTGCAGACCTTCTTCTTCGTCTCGGCCACGGAGAGCGCCGACCGCGCCGCGCAGCAGGCCACAGTGGTGCACGCCGCTCGGAGCGCGGGTGTCCGGCGCATCGTGTATCTGTCGTTCGTCGGCGCGGCACCGGACTGCACCTTCACCTTCGGCCGCGACCACTGGTACACCGAGCAGGCCATCCGCCAGTCCGGTCTGGACTTCACGTTCCTGCGCGACAACCAGTATCAGGACATCATCCCGCACTTCGCCGATGCCGACGGCGTCATCGCGGGCCCGGCCGGTGACGGCAAGGTGGCCGCGGTGACCCGCGCCGACGTCGCCGACTGCGCCGCCGCCGTACTGGCCTCGACCACCTACACCGGCGAGACCTTCGATCTCACCGGCCCGCGCGCCTTCACGTTGCCGACCGCCGCGGCCGACATGACCGAAATCCTCGGCCGCCCCTACCGTTTCGTCGATCAGACCGTCGAGGAGGCCTACGCCACGCGCGCCGGCTACCACGCGCCGCAGTGGGAGGTCGACGGCTGGGTAAGCACCTACACCGCCATCGCCCAGGGCGATCTCGCCCAGGTCTCCGACGCGGTGCCCGCCCTCACCGGACACCAGGCCACCGACTTCCGGGACTACCTGGCGTCCTTGCCGCACGACGCCTGATCGCCAGGCCCCGTCCTCACGACGCGTGGACCGGCTCGGCGCCCGCGTCCTCGGTCCTCGCGGGCGACGACGGCCACCAGACCCGGTCGCCCAGCAACGCGAACAGCGCCGGGACGACCAGGGTCCGCACCACGAAGGTGTCGAGCAGGATGCCGATACCGACGACGATGCCCAGCTGGGTCAGCGTGATCAACGGCAGAACGCCCAGCACACAGAACACCGCGGCGAGAACGACACCCGCGCTGGTGATCACCGCCCCCGTCGAGGCGACGGCACGCACCATTCCCTGTGTGGTGCCGTACGTTCCGGCCTCCTCGCGGGCCCTGGTCACCAGGAAGATCGTGTAGTCCACGCCCAGGGCCACCAGGAACAGGAAGCCGAACAGCGGCACATTGGTGTCCAGGGCCGGGAACCCGAACACCGTGCCGCTGATCCAGCTGCCCGCGCCGAGCGCCGCCAGCGCGCTGAGCACGGTCACTCCGACGAGCAGCACCGCCGCCGGAACGGCCCGCAACAGCGCCAGCAGCACCAGCAGCACGACGGCCAGGATCAGCGGGATGACCAGCGCCTGATCCCGGCGGGCGGCATCGCGGATGTCGAGCGCCTCGGCATCGGATCCGCCGACGAGCGCCTCGGCGCCCGAAACCGCGCCGACGGCCGAGCGGACCGCTTCGATGGTGGTGAATGCCTCCGCCGAGCCGGGTGCCGCGTCCAGCACGACCGACCAGCGGGTGGTGCCGACCTCGGAGACACCGGACACCGTGGCCCGCGAAACACCCCGCACGCCTTCGAGTGCAGGGCGCACGGCGGCATCGGCGCTCGTCCGGGCGATCACCACGGCGGGGTCCGAGGAGCCGGACGGGAAGTGCTCGGCCATGGTCTCGAGCCCGTCGACCGATTCGGCGTCGACCCGGAACTGTTCGGTGCGCGAGAGTCCGATGTCGGTGGTGGCCAGCCCGGTGGCGAGCACCACCAGGACCGCCGACGCGACACCGGCCACCATCGCGGGCCGCCGCACCACGCGCGTGGCCACGGCCGACCAGACGCCGTGCGCGGCGGTATCGCGACCGTCCGCGGGTGGCACGAACGGCCAGAACACCCTTCGTCCGCACAGCGCCAGTGCGGGCGGCAGGGCCGCGAGGACGAAGATCAGGGCGACGACGAGGCCCGCCGCGGCGAACGCGCCCAGGCTGCGGGTGTTGGGCAGCAGGGCCAGCAACAGCGTCAGCAGCGCCAGTACCACCGTGACGTTGCTGGCGACGATGGCGGGTGCGGCATGCCGCACCGCCGCGCGCAGGGCCATCCGATGATCGTCGTGCCGGTGCAGTTCGTCGCGGTAGCGCGACACCAGCAGCAGGGCGTAGTTGGTTCCGGCGCCGAAGACCAGCACGCTGGTGATCCCGGAGGTCGACCCGTCGAAGGTCAGCCCGGTGACCTGGGCCAGCGCGGTGCCCACGCTCGTGGCGACGCGGTCGGCCAGGCCGACGACGGTCAAGGGGACCAGCCACAGCACCGGCGAGCGATAGGTGACGATCAGCAGCACCATCACCACGAGGGCGGTGACCAGCAACAGCAGGGTGTTCGCGCCGGAGAACGAGTCGGCGATATCCGCGCCGAAGGCGGGACCGCCGGTCACCTGCACGCGCAACGAATCCGGCAGTTCGGCGGTGAGCCCGACGCGCAACTCGGCGATCCGATCGGTGAGCGCGAAACCGTTCAGCTCCGCCGACACCGGGATCTGCGCGAGGACGGCGCGGCCGTCGGGCGCGGGAACGACCCGCGGTCCCTCGGGCGCGGGCACCCCGGCCCGGGTGAGCGCGGCGTCCACCGCCGCGAGGTCCGGCGGGGTCAGCACGCCGTCGTCGACGCGCGTCGCCACCATGATCGCGGTGGCGGTCCCCGCGTCGGGAAACTGCTCGACGGCCTCGGCCGCCCGCGCCGATTCCGCCGACCCGGGCAGCGACACCGGCGCCTGACCCGCACTGTCGTTGCCGCCGGCCAGCGCCATCACGGCGACCGCGGCAGCGAGCACTACCAGCAGCACAGCCCACGATCGCCTTCCGGTGACCAGTCGGGCGAACCGGTCCCAGCCATTTCCGTCGCTGTCTCCCGTCACGAGGGAGACTATTTCAGAAACTTAACTAATATGCAACGTCGCAGGATCCGGACGCTAAGCTCGCAGCCGGACAGTGAGAGGAGACAGTGCGTGGGCGAGGACATCGCGGAGCCCGATCCGGCCGTCGACCGGACGGAGCTGCAGACCGAGATCGCCCGGGATCTGCGCGCGCTGACCGCGATCTCGGAACAGATCGGCCACGTCTTCGCACGGTCGAACAATCTGCGCCCGAACGACTTCCGCGCCCTGATGCACGTGGCGACCGCCGACGCCGAGGGCGCGCCGGTCACCGCAGGCCAGCTGAGCAAACTCATGGGCGTGTCCGCGCCCGCGGTGACCTATCTGGTCGAGCGGATGATCGAATCCGGCCATCTCGCGCGGGTACCCGATGCCACCGATCGGCGGCGCGTCCATCTCGGCTATACCGAGGACGGCATGGCCGTGGCGGCCGGATTCTTCGGCCCGCTCAGCGCGCGCGTCCGGGCGGCGCTGGCGGATCTGCCCGACAGCGATCTGGCGGCGGCCCACCGGGTGCTGGTCGGAGTGACGGCGGCGCTGCGCGAGTTCTACACCGAACTCCCGGAGCCCGGACAGTCCGCGGACCAGCACGGCACCGGCTGAGCGGCGATCAGGTCTCGTCGACCGCCGCCGATTCGGTCGCGGCCGAGGGCACAAGTGAGTAGGCCAGGCAGACGATCGCGAAGAACGCGTACCCGAGGGCCACTTGCGGCGCGGCCGCCCACTCGACCGCGTGGGCGTGGATGAGACCGATCCAGCTCAGTACGGCGCCGATGAGCGCGGCCAGTCCCGCTGCGCGGAAACGCTTGTCGAGAACGAAGGTGACGATCGCGCCGAGCACGAGACCGGCCAGCACCGCCCCGGAGCCGAACGTCTTCAGCCCGTCGTACACCACACCGGCCTGGCCCAGCGCCGCCGACCCGACCTTGTCGGCCGAGGTGCCCGCCGCCGACAACGCGTTGTCGATCTGGGTCACCGCCCACTCCGCGAGATTGGGCAGCAGGGCGGCGACGACGGCCACCGCGTGCAGTCGCGGCACCGCTTGGAAGGCTTGGGCGCCGATCAGCAGGCCGATGTAGAGCAGGATCGGCACGATCGCCGGAATCGGCAGCAGCGTCGCCAGCACTCCGAACAGGCCGAGCAGGCACATGACGCCGATGGTCAGGCCGCTGGCCAGCGAGTATCCGGTGCGCCCGCCGGCGTCCTTCCAGCCCGGGTGGCCGATGTAGACCGCGGGCGGGAACGGGGAGCCGAAGCCTGCCCCGATGATCGCGCCGAAGCCGTCGGCCAGCAGGACGCTGCGCAGGTTGTAGTTGTCCCCGGCCGCCGCGGCGCTCTCGACATTGCTCATCGCCTCGGTGAAGTTGTAGATGCCGAGCGGAATGGCGGTGGCCAGCAGCGGCGCGAGGTTGCTCAATCCGTCGAACAGCAGATCCAGGCGCAGGTCCGGCAGGCCCAGCGCGATATCGCTCGCCGCCTGCGCCACATCGGGTGCGGACATGTAGCCGCCGATCCAGCCGATGGCCGTGCCCACCAGCAGCGCCACCAGCCCGACCGGGATATTGCCCGGCAGCTTCACATCGGTGAAGAAGCCGATCAGGATGATGGCCAGCACGGGCAGACCGATCCAGGCCACCTCCCACATCTGCGCGGCGGGCCGCATGGCGATGAAGGTGATCGAGATGCCGGCGAGGGTGCCCAGCATCGCGGCGCGCGGGGTGACCCGGCGGATGGCGGGCCCGACGAAGGCGCCGATCATCACGATCACCCCGATCATGAACGCCCAGGCCAGCCCGGCCGCCCACGCCCGCAACGGATCTCCGGTCGTCAGGTAGATCGGCAGCATCACCACGAACACGACGATGAACATGTGCGGCACACTCGGTCCGTACGGCAGTGCGGTGACGTCGCCGCGATTCTCCCGCCGGGCCAGCCGCCGCGCGAGGACCATGTAGTAGAGATTGCCGAGCACCAGCGCGACCCCGAGCGCGGGCAGCACGGTGCCCAGGACATCACCGCTGGGGATCCGCACCACGGCGATGGTGAGCGTGGTGAGGGTCAAGACGTTGACCAGGATGTTGAACGCCAGACCGAAGAAGGCATTGGTGTCACCGCGTGTCCACCACGGAAGCACCAGGGGCGCAGGAGGTTCGGGGGCTTTGCTGGTGGTGGTCGTGTCGACGGACATGGGCTGTTCCTGTTCGCTAGGCCGTGACTGGTGAAGCGGTGGTGGCCGTCAGCGCGGTGACGACAGCGGTCGAGTCGGCGACCCACCCGAAGATCCCGCCCTGGGCGGCGATCATCGCCAGCCCGACGCGCTGGAACTCGGGGAAGTAGGAGCCGACGCAGTCGGCGACGACCAGGCACTCGTAGCCGCGATCGTTGGCCTCGCGGACGGTCGTGTGCACGCATACCTCGGTGGTGACGCCGGTGACGAGCAGCGAGGTGATCGCGAGCCGGTGCAGTACCTCGCCGAGCTCGGTCGCGTAGAACGCGCCTTTGCCCGGTTTGTCGATCACCACCTCGCCCTCGATGGGCGCGAGTTCGTCGATGATGTCGTGTCCGTACTCGCCGCGGATCAGGATCCGGCCGAACGCGCCCGGGTCGCCGATCCGCTGGGACGGGGTGCCGCGCCGCAATTTCGCGGGCGGGCAGTCCGAGAGATCGGGCAGGTGCCCCTCCCTGGTGTGGATCACCGGCATGCCGGTGGCGCGCGCGGCGGCGAGCAGCCCGGCCAGCGGGTCGATGACCGTCCGCAGCAGCGCGACATCGTTGCCGAGACTCTCGCCGAAGCCGCCGGGGAGCAGGAAGTCGCGCTGCATGTCGATCACGAGCAGCGCGGTCGTGGCCGGGTCGAAGGGGAACGGTGCCGGGGTGGCGGGGATCTCGGTCATCGGTGGTCCTCGAGGACGGTGGCGAGTGATGGGGTGACAGCGCGGGGTTCGTCGAGCAGGCGGGCGGCGGCCGCGAGGACGACATCGTCGGCCAGGGCGGGCCCGAACACCATGAGCGAGACCGGCCTGCCGTCGCGGGTGGTGCCCGCGGGCACGGCGACCGCGGTGAGGTCGAGCAGGTTGCCGAAGTGGGTGTAGTGCCCGAGGACGGTGTTGGTCGCGATCGGGTCGGCCAGGACCTGCTCGACGGTGAAGGTGGTGCCGATCGTCGGGACGATCACCACGTCGAAGTCCGCCCACAGCCGGCCGACCCCGGCCCGCAGCTCCTGCAACCGCTGCTGCGCGCGGAACACCTCGACCGCGGTGAATCGCTGCCCGCCGGTGAGGATCTCGCGGATCACCGGCAGCATCGAGTCGGGCCGCTCGGCGAGGAAGGTCTCGAACTCGACGAGTCGCTCGGCGACCCACGGGCCCTGGTAGAGCAGGGCGCCGGCGTCCAGGAACGGCGTCAACGTGGTCTCCACGCAGTCGAAGCCGGAGCGCGGCAGGCGATCCCGGGCCGCCAGGTGGGCGACGCGCATCGCCTCGTCGCCGAAGAACTCGAGCTCGGTCGCGGCGGGCAGGCCGACCCGGATCGGTGCGCCGCGATAGCGCGGCCCGCGCGCCCGCGTCCACGGATCGTCGTGGTCGATCCCGGCGATGATGTCGAAGACCAGGTCGAGGTCCTCGACCGTCGTGGCCATCAAGGTCAGGCAGTCGAGCGATCGACAGGCGGGCACCAGCCCGACGGTGCTGATCAACCCGCGCGACGGCTTCCAGCCGACGATCCCGTTGAGCGCGGCGGGCACTCGGCCCGAGCCCGCGGTGTCGGTGGCGACGCAGAACGGCACCTGCCCGAGCGCGACCGCCAGCGCCGACCCGGAGCTCGAGCCACCGGAGATGAGATCGCCACCGAACACGCTGCGCGGCAACGGATACGGCGTCCTGGTGCCGTTGAGCCCGGTCGCGAATTGATCGAGGTTGGTCTTGCCGACGAACAACGCGCCCGCGTCGAGCAGCCGCTGAACCGCGGGCGCAGTGCGGGTCGCGGTGTAGCCGTAGTCCGGGCAGGCCAGCGTGGTCGGGTAGCCGGCGACATCGATGCTGTCCTTCACCCCGAACGGGACGCCGTACAACGGCAGCGCCCGCGCCCCCGGCCTACGCTCGATCTCCGCCGCGGCGGCGAGCAACGCGGCGCGCGGCACCGGGGTGATCCAGGTGCCGTCGTCGCCGCGCGCCGCGACGGCGTCGGCGACCCGCGCGGCCGTTCTGGTCGGCGAACCGTTGCCGTCCTGGTGCTGGGCGAGGATTTCCGTGACCGTGGGGCCTGCCGAACCGATCATGTTGTCGATTGTCGACAAAATGTGTGACGACCGAAGGCGCCGTCTGTATCGGATGTGTTAGCAGATACCGAGTTTCAGGTATGTTTGCTCGCCGTGCTGTCTCAGCGCGGCCTCCGCGGTCGCCGGGTCGTTCGAGGCCACCGCGGCCAGCAACTCCTGGTGGCGGCGCACACCCTCGCGGCGCGCGGCCACCTCGGTCTCCTGTCGCAGATTGCGGGCCATCGCCAATTGCAGCTTCACCAGGATCTGGCCGTACACCTGGTCGAGCTGCCGATTACCTGCCAGCGCCACGATCTCGGCGTGGAAACGGCGGTGCGCGTCGTCACGGGCGACCCAGTCGCCGCGCCGGTCGGCCTCGGTCAGCTCGTCGAGTGCCGCGCGCACTCCCCCGAGCCCACGATCCAGGTCGGCGTGGGGCAGCGCGGTGGTCAAGGCATGGCGCTCCAACGCCCGGCGTACTTCGAACAATTCGACGATGTCGGACGCCGACCACACCACCACCCGGTAGCCCCGTCGCGGCAGGTGCTCGATCAAGCCCTGTTCGGCGAGGCGACGCAGCGCCTCGCGGACCGGCGCCCGGCTGATCCCCAACCGCGCGCACAGCGCCTCCTCCCCCACTCGCGCGCCCGGGGCCAGTGCGCCGCTGAGCACCTCGGCCCGCACGTGCCGCGCCGTCATCTCCACCAGACTCGCCGGTAGCACAGTCGAATCGGATGCCGCTGCCGTCATAGGTCGAGTCTACGAACACCGCGGCCGCGCGGCTTCCGCCGCTAGACCAGGCGCAGACTGGTGACGAGCTTCTCGGCCTCCTCGGCGCTCAATTCCCCGCTCGTGTTGCGGTCGACGAGGATGGTCAGCACGAGCAGGGTGCCTGCGGCATTGCGGAAGGCGAAGGTGTAGACCGAGTAGGCATCGGCCGTGCAGCCGGAGAGCTGGGGCTTCCACGGTCCCGTGCTCTCCACGAACTGTCCGGCGACGCCGCTCCGGGTGGTCAACGACCTCGGCGTGGTGAGCTTGCCGCCACTGGGATCCGAATATCCGCCCTCGGCAGCGATTTTCGCGACCGTCTTCGCCGCGGCGGCCGGATCGGACTCCGTGCTCGTGGTGACCGCGGCCATCGCCCGATAGGCGGAGCCGGGGCAGTACTTCTCGCCCTCGGTCGACTGGCCGCGGCCGTCGATGGAACCGCTCGCGGTGGTGAAGCTCATCGTGTCGTAGGAGGGGGCGACCGACCAGGTCGACGGCACGTCGTAGGCGACCCGATAGGTGGGAATGAGCACGCCCTTCGCACCGGGGGTCACCGGGGCCGTGGTGGTGCCCGACAGCGACCCGGTCGGCACCGCCGCGGAGGTGACCGATGTCGGGGACGCGGTGGTGTCGTCGGACGAGCGCGTTCCGAGCACGACGGCCACGATGCCCACGACGACGACCAGCACCGCCACGACCACCACGGCGATGATCACGCCCGCACCGCCACCACCACGGCGCGGCGGACCCGGAGAGGGCTGTGGCACATAACCGTACGGTGGCTGCCCGTAGCCCTGCGGCGGCGCACCGTACTGGGGTGGCGGATATTGACCCTGGTGCGGCTGGGGGTATCCGTAGGGCTGCTGGGGCGCGGGCTGCGCGTACGGTTCCGGACCGGTCTGCGGCTGCTGCCCCGCCAGGCCCGGCGCCTCCCACCAGCGATCGCTGTCGTCCGCCACGTCGAGTCCTCTCCTGCCACCTGCCGCGACCATCCGGCGGTCAGGCTCTCCCCGTCAGCGTAACGGCGAACGGCCGGGCTCGGGTGGTCCGGCCGGTGGGTCAGGCCGGATGGATCGCGTGCGCGCCGATCCGTTCCGCGGCAGCGACAGTCGCCGCGCCGAGCTCGTTCAGCGCGGCGGCCGACAGGCGGGTGTCGGGGCAACTGACCACCGCCGCCACCACCGCGCCGCTCGCGTCGCGCACGGGCGCGGCGAGGGTCACGACCGCGTTCTCCTGACCCAGTTCATCGGGCAGGTAGTCGATGGTGATCAGCTCGGTGATGACCGAGCCGAGTTGGGCGCGCAGCGCGGCGGTGATCGGCGTATCGCGCAGTCCGGCGAGTACCTCGAGCATGGGCGTGGAGTCGTCGACGAGCCGTTCGACGGAGTAGCCGCGCTCCCGGATCTCGGCGAGTACGCGGGTCAGGCGATCGCGGTGGGCCGGGTCGGCGGCTGCCAGCCACACGGCCCGGACAGATTCGGGCGCCCAGGCGACGAACTCCCGGCAGACCGGCGGCGCGATCGGGAGCCTGCGTCCCGCGCGGATCCAGTCCGCGGACGGGTCGCCGACCACCTCGGTGACCACGATGCTGTCGCCGTCGCGTTCGGCGAGGAACACCGGATCGCCGGTGCGTTCGCACAGTGCGCGCAGGTGGGGCGCCGCGGTGCGGCGCAGCGGAAACGCCGCTTCGGCGCGCCGTGCGACGGTGAGCAGGCGCAGGCCGATGCCGTAGCACCCGTCGTCGTCGCGGACGGTCCAGCCGTCGGCGGTGAGCTGGGTGAGCACCGCGTGCGCGGTCGCCCTGGACAGCCCAGCCTCCCGCACGATGCGCGCCAGCGACAGCCGGTCCCGCGGATGCCGCGACAGCAGCTCGAGCACCTTCACGACCCGCTGGGTCGGCGGCGACGCCACCTCGGCCGCGCTCATCGCAGGCACCGGGTCAGGGGTCACCTCTTGACCGGCGCGCTCGGCCCGGCTTATCGTCGGTGTCACAATATCGAACAATAGCGTCGAATATTCGACAACGCAACTCGGCGGATCGGATCCGCCGGCGGCGCACACAGCGAAGTGGGTGAACGAGTGCAGACGGGGTACGAGCTGTCGCACCTGGCGGCCTTGGAGGCCGAGTCGGTGCATATCTTCCGGGAGGTGGCGGCCACCTTCGAGCGACCGGGACTGCTGTTCTCGGGTGGCAAGGACTCGGCGGTGCTGTTGCATCTGGCACGGCGGGCGTTCTGGCCGGCGCCCCTGCCGTTCCCGCTGTTGCATGTGGACACGGGGCACAATTTCGACGAGGTCATCGAGTTCCGTGATCGGACCGCCGACCGCACCGGCGCGCGCCTGCTGGTCGCCTCGGTGCAGGACGACATCGACGCCGGCCGCGCGGTGGAACGCCCCGGCGGCACCCGCAACCCGCTCCAGACCACCACCTTGCTGCGGGCGATCGGCGAACATCGCTTCGACGCCGTGTTCGGCGGGGCACGCCGCGACGAGGAGAAAGCGCGGGCCAAGGAGCGGGTGTTCAGCTTCCGCAACAGGTTCGGCGAATGGGATCCGCGCGCACAGCGTCCCGAGGTATGGAACCTCTACAACGGACGGCACCAGCAGGGCGAGCACATCCGGGTGTTCCCGCTGTCGAACTGGACCGAGCTCGATATCTGGGAGTACATCGATCGCGAAGCGGTCGAGCTCCCGACGCTGTACTACGCCCACCGGCGCCGCGTCGTCGAACGCGACGGCATGCTGTTGTCGGCGGGCCGATTCATCACCCCGCAACCGGGCGAGCGCACCTTCGACGCCACCGTCCGTTTCCGGACCGTCGGCGACGCCACCTGCACCGGCTGTGTCGAGAGCGAGGCCGACACCGCGGCGAAGGTGATCGCCGAGACCGCCGCCACCCGGCTCACCGAGCGCGGCGCCACCCGCGCCGACGACCGGATCTCCGAGACCGGCATGGAAGACCGCAAGCGAGAGGGCTACTTCTGATGAGCCGCAACCTGTTACGTCTGGCGACCGCCGGCAGCGTCGACGACGGCAAGTCGACCCTCATCGGCAGACTGCTCTACGACTCCAAGTCGCTGTTCGACGACCAGCTGGCCGCGATCGAACGGGTCAGCACCGAACGCGGCGGCGACGCGGCCGACCTCGCGCTGGTGACCGACGGGCTGCGCGCCGAGCGCGAGCAGGGCATCACCATCGATGTCGCCTACCGGTATGTGACGACACCGCGCCGCAAGTTCGTCATCGCCGACACGCCGGGTCACGTGCAGTACACCCGCAACATGGTCACCGGCGCGTCCACCGCCGATCTGGCGCTGATCCTGGTCGACGCCCGCGCCGGGGTGTCCGAGCAGACCCGCAGGCACGCCTTCCTGGCCACCCTGCTGGGCGTACCGCACCTGGTGGTGTGCGTGAACAAGATGGACCTGGTCGACTGGTCGCAGGAGCGATTCGAGGAGATCAGGGCCGAATTCGCCGCGTTCGCCGCGAAGTTGACCGTCGGCGACCTCAGCTTCGTGCCGGTCTCGGCGCTGCTCGGCGACAATGTCGTCGAGGGTTCCGAGCACATGGACTGGTATCCGGGACCGCCGCTGCTGCGCCACCTCGAGGACGTGCACATCGCCTCGGACCGCAACCTCATCGACGCGCGGTTGCCGATCCAGTACGTCATCCGGGCTCAGCAGGGCCTCGATCACCGCAGCTACGCCGGTACCGTCGCGGGCGGCATCTTCAAGCCCGGCGACGAAGTGGTGGTGCTGCCCGCCGGGCACACCTCCCGGGTGCGCGAGATCTGGGGGCCCGGCGGCGGCAAGGTCGACGAGGCGTTCACCGGCATGGCGATCTCGCTGACCCTCGACGACGAGATCGACATCGGCCGTGGCGATCTGCTGGCCCGGCCGGGCAATCGCCCCCAGCAGGGCGCCGATCTGGACGCGATGGTGTGCTGGTTCTCCGAGACCGCCCAGTTGCGCGCGGGCGGACGGTATCTGGTGCGCACCGCGGCGCAGACCTCGCCCGCCGAGGTGACCGCCATCGACTACCAGCTCGACGTCAACACCCTGCACCGGCTCGAGGACGTGGAAGCGTTGTCGCTCAACGACATCGCCCGGGTGCGCCTGCGCAGCCGCCAGCCGCTGCTGTTCGACCCGTACCGGGAGAACCGCCGCACCGGCAGTTTCATCCTGATCGACCCGGTCACCGACCAGACCGTCGCCGCGGGCATGGTCACCGGACGCGACACCGGCGCGCACGCCGCACCGGCGACGGTGGTCTGGCATCGCTCGGCGGTCGGACGCGACGATCGCGCCCATGCCGGGGCCACGATCTGGCTGACCGGCCTGTCCGGCTCCGGGAAGTCGACCATCGCCGTGGAGGTGGAGCGTCAGCTGGTCACGGCGGGCCGGGCCGCCTACCTGCTCGACGGTGACAACCTGCGGCACGGACTCAACGCGGGCCTGGGCTTCTCCGCGGCCGACCGGGACGAGAACGTGCGCCGGGTCGCCGAGGTCGCCGCGCTGTTCGCCGATTCCGGCGCGATCGCGATCGTGTCGGTGATCAGCCCGTTCGCCGCGCAGCGGGCCAAGGCGCGCACCACCCACGCCGAGCGCGAGCTGCCGTTCCACGAGGTGTTCGTCGATACGCCGCTGCCCGAATGCGAACGCCGCGACCCCAAGGGCCTCTACGCCAAGGCCCGCGCGGGCGAGCTGCCCGGCTTCACCGGTGTCGGTTCGCCCTACGAGCGACCCACCGACGCCGATCTCGTCATCACCCCCGATCTCGGCTCCCCCGCCGAGATCGCCGCCCATATCCTCCGAGAGCTAGGAATCGCAGACCGTTGACCCACTCCAGCACCGCCACCGAAGCCGGGAGCACCGCGCCACCGGAGCCGCTGACCGCGCCGTTCACCGCCGCGGTCGCCCAGGCCGAAAAGCTCATCGCCGGCGCCGAATTCGTGCGCAGTGACGCCGACCTGGCCGAGGGCTACGACTACCTCGCCGCGAGCGTCGCCGCCTGCCTGCGCCTGTCCGGTGCGCACGGCACCAGTCATCCGTACTTCGTGTCCTCGACCGGGCCCTACGCCAAGATGGGCCTGGACAATCCGGACACCCTCTACTACCACGCGAACATCGAACCCGACGCCGAGTACGTGGTGAGCGGTGTGCGCGGCAGCACCGTCGACCTCAGTTTCCAAGTACTCAAAGGCGATTACACCGCGACCGACGTCCCCGGCGGTGCGGACGCCTTCGACGACCGGCGGATCCCCATCGCCGCCGACGGCAGCTTCTCGATCCGGTTCGGCCCCGCCAAGCCGGACGCCGGTCCGGGCTACTTCGCCCTCGGTGAGGGCGCGTCGATGCTGGCGGTGCGCGAGGTCTACAGCGACTGGACCGAGCGCAAGGGCTCGATCCGGATCGAGCGCGTCGACACGATCGGTACCGCCCCGGTCGAGCCGGATCTCGCCCGGATGCGCAAGCGCTACGGCGCGGCGGCGAAGATGCTGCTGACCAGGGTGCACACCTGGTTCAACTTCCCGAAATGGTTCTACCTCGACCTGCCGGTGAACACGCTCACCGCGCCCCGGCTCACCCCGGGTGGCCTGAGTACCCAGTACTCCTCGGTGGGCCATTTCGACCTGGCCGACGATCAGGCGCTGGTGATCACCGTGCCGAAATCCGACGCACCGTATCAGGGTTTCCAGCTCGGCAGCCTCTGGTACATCTCGCTCGACTACGTCAACCACCAGACCAGCCTCAATCACGCCCAGGCCCAAGTGGATCCGGACGGCCTGATTCGAATGGTGGTGAGCAAGCAGGATCCCGGCATCGCGAACTGGATCGAGACGACCGGGCGCACCCGGGGCATTCTGCAGTTCCGCTGGCAGCGCACCGACCGGCCGATGACCGAAGCCGACGGCCCGACGGTCACGGTGGTCCCGGTCGCCGAGGTCGGCCAGCACCTTCCCCATTACACAGACAACCGGATCGACGCCGCCGGCTGGCGCGACCGGATCGCCGCCCGGCAGCGGGCTTTCGCAGAGAGGATGCTCGGATGAGCGGGGCACTGTTGGATGGCAAGGTCGTCGTCGTGTCCGGGGTCGGTCCCGGACTCGGACGATCGATCTGCCTGGAGGCGGCCGCCGCGGGTGCCACGGTGGTGCTGGCGGCACGGACCGAATCGCGGCTGCTCGAGGTAGCCGCCGAGATCGAGGCCGCCGGCGGCGCGACCCTGAGCGTGCCCACCGACATCACCGACGACGCCGCGGTGCGGAACCTGGTGTCGCGGACCGTCGAGACGTTCGGCCGGGTCGACGCGCTGGTCAACAACGCGTTCTCGGTGCCGTCGATGAAGCCGCTGGACCGCACCGATTTCGACCACATCCGCTCCAGCCTGGACATGACGGTGCTGGGCGGCCTGCGCATGACGCAGGCGTTCACGCCCGCCCTCGCCGAGGCCAAGGGCGCCGTGGTGATGATCAACTCGATGGTCGTGCGGCATTCCGAACCGCGCTACGGCAGCTACAAACTGACCAAGGCGGCACTGCTGGCCATGTCGCAGACGCTGGCCACCGAACTCGGCGGCAAGGGTGTGCGGGTCAACAGCGTGCTGCCCGGCTACATCTGGACCGACCAGCTGAAGTGGTATTTCGGGCAGGTCGCCGAGAAGTACGGCATCACCGTCGAGCAGGTGTACGAGCAGACCGCCGCGAAGTCCGACCTGAAGCGGCTGCCCGAACCCGACGAGATCGCCCGCGCCGTGGTGTTTCTCGCGTCCGACTGGTCCTCGGCGATCACCGGCCAGACCCTCGACGTCAACTGCGGCGAATACCACAACTGAGCAAGGAGCTCCCTTCGATGACCGTGCGCACCGATGTCGGCACCGTGGCCGACCTGCACGCCTCCGCCACCAAACTCACCGGTCTCACCGATTTCGGGGCCGACGACTACACCGAGGCGCTGCAGGTGCTGCTCGACTCCTACCGTGACGAGGCCGGGCTCACCGAGCTCGGCAGCAAGATGTCGCGGTTCTTCCTGCGCGGCACGCTCGTGGCCCGCGCGCTCAGCGAGGCCGCGTGGGCGGCCAACCCCGGCTATGTCGACACCCCGGTCACCCGGCCGATCTTCGTCACGGGTCTGCCCCGCACCGGCACCACCGCGCTGCACCGGCTGCTGGCGGCCGATCCGGCCAACCAGGGGCTGGAGATGTGGCTGACCGATTTCCCGCAGCCGCGTCCGCCGCGCGAGACCTGGTCGGAGAATCCGGCCTACCAGCAGATCGACGCCGGTCTGCGTCAGCACCAGGTGCAGAATCCGGAGTTCATGGGTCTGCACTACATGAGCGCCTCCGATGTGGAGGAATGCTGGCAGCTGCTGCGGCAGTCGGGCACCTCGCATTCCTACGAATGCCTGGCCTATGTGCCGAGCTACTCGCGGTGGCTGGCCGCCCAGGACTGGACGCCCGCCTACACGCGGCATCGTCGCAATCTGCAGCTGATCGGCATGAACGACAGCAGGCGCTGGGTGCTCAAGAACCCCAGTCACCTGTTCTGTCTGGATGCGCTGCTGGCGGTCTACCCGGACGCGATCGTCATCCAGACCCACCGCGATCCGGCCACCATCATCCCGTCGGTGTGCAGCCTCAACGAACACGCCACGCGCGGCTGGTCGACCACCTTCACCGGCGAGACCATCGGCCGCACCCAGCTCGACCTGTGGGCCCGCGGTCTCGCCGCATTCACCGCCGCGCGCGCCCGGCACACCGACGCCACCTTCATCGACGTCGACTTCGACGACCTGCGCGCCGATCCGTTCGGCGTGGTCGAACGGATCTACACCCGCATCGGCACCGACTTCACCGAGGAGGCCCGCACCGCCATCACCGCCCTCGACAACGAGAGCCGCACCGGCGACCGCAAACCCACCCACCACTACTCCCTCGCCGACTACGGCCTGACCGAGGAGATGGTCGCCGAACGCTTCGGCGGCTGAGGGACGCGCTATTCGACCTCGACCCCGTACCCACGGGCCAACGCGGCGAGGTCGGACTCGTAGCCCTGTCCGACGGCGCGGAACCGCCAGGTCTCGCCCCGCAGATACAGTTCGGCGAGCAGTAGGGTCCGTTCGACCGTGGCCGCGTCCATCGTCGAGCGGATCACCGCGCTCGATTCTGGGCCGGTCGCGACATCGACCTCGACGGCGCCGACGTCGCCGAAGGTCACGCCGGGCGCATCGAGGGCCGCCGCGAAGACCACGCGAGAGCAATGCTCGGGAAGCTCGTCGAGGAGGACCGCGATCGACTGCTCGGTCGGCCCTTCCTCGGCGAGCCTGGCTCCCGCGGCGATCGGCTGGTTGTAGAACACGAAATCGGCCGGACCGGCGACCTTTTCCTCGGTATCGACGAGGAAGGCGACCAGGTCGACGGCGGCGGCGCCGAGCTGGTTCCAGGTGGCGCGCAGGGTCCAGGAGTCCGAGTCGATCGGCAGATCGATCACCTGGCCGCGCGCCAACACGGTCGGCTCGGGGGCCGTCGGTTCCGGGACTCCCGCCGCCGGCTCGGATTCCGCCGCCGGCGACCGGGTGAGCAGTTCCAGCCCGTGCAGCGCGAGCCCGAGGTCGGTCGCCTTCCGCACCCGGCGATCCGCGTCGCCGCCGGGCAGGAGCAGCAGATCCGTCACGGTGGCCGACAAGTTGACGGCCGCGGATCCCCCGAGCTCCACGACCCGGGTCCTGGTCCGCGCGGCTTCCTCGTGCGTACCGCCGAGCACCAGAACGCGGTGCCCGGACAGCGGCCCCGACGGCACGGCGACCCGACGACGCGAGACCGGCGCCGCGGTCCGGGCAGTCCTGGGCTGCCCTGGTTCGATCGTCGCGAGCAGTTCGATGAAGCGCGGCTCGTCGATGACCGGAGTCCGGTGCTGGATCGCCCTGCGTGCCTTGCCGGTCCCGGAATCCGGCGCGTTGGTGACGAGCACACTCGTGCGACCGCTCACCACGCTGGTCACGTCGAGCCCGGCAGTCTCGGCGCGCGACACCAGCTCTTCGCGGTCGATCCGGGTTTCGCCGGTGAACGCGACCTTCATCCCTTGACGCAGTGGCGCCGACGGCTCCCAGCGTCCCGGGTAGGCGTACGCGCACGGCGGCTTGGGGCCGCTTCGCTCGACAGGCCACACAGAATCCGCGCGCCTGTCCGCTGTCGGCTCGCAGGAGAGCAACGGCGGCGCGATGCCCAGGCGAGCCGCGTCGGCCACCAGTGCGCGCAGCACGTTCACGAGAACCCGGGTGTCGTCGAGCGCATCGTGCGCTTTCCGCTGTGGCACACCGTAATAGGTGGCCAGGGTCGCCAGCTTGTAGTCCGGGGTCGGTAGCGCGACGCGGCGAGCGAGCGCCAGCGTGCACAGCCGACGACGGACCGGAAGCACTCCACCTGCCCGTTCGAACTCACTGGCCAGAAACCCGAAGTCGAACATCGCGTTGTGCGCGACCAGGACCCGCCCGGCCAGCATCGCGGCCAGCTGCTCGTGCACATGCGCGAATCGCGGTGAGCCACGCAGCACTTCGGCGGTGAGCCCGTGCACATGCACCGGGCCCGGGTCGCATTCGGGGTCGAGCAAGGTGTGGAACTCGCGCGTCACCTGTCCGGTGCTGTCCAAGGTCAGCGCGGCGACCGACAGGACCCGGTGCCGGTGCGGTCGGAGTCCGGAGGTTTCGACATCGACCACGGTGAACTCACCGAATCCGGAGGCCTGCTGCTGCACGTCGACCCGTGTCATCCCCTGCATGAGCATCGCATCGTAGACGAGTTCGGAAATGTTGCACTCGAACTCGAGAACGATCGTGCGACAAAGGTTGTCGCCCGCTGCACGAGCGCCGGTCGACGCCTGTCAGCGGGTGGCCGCGGACAGCACTCGCATCACGTCCGCGGGCCGAAGAACTCGGCGCGGGCGGCGTCGATGCGTGCCTGTGCTTGGGCGGCGCCTTGAAAGCTCACCGCGGCCGATCCGCCGCCGGCCAGCCCCAGCGCGAGAAGTCCGCCGATCACCGAGAGCAGGTCCGGTTCGGGCAGGAGGCCGGTGTCGCTGGTCGGCCGCACATCGTGCGCGGGAGCCGCCCCGCCGCCGCCTGGGCTCTGCGCCGCGGGGGGATTTCCTACTGCCCCGGGCGCTGCCGCTCCCCCGGGCGCCGGTGCTCCGGCAGCCGCACCACCCGGCCCCGATCCCGCGGGCGGGGCA